>NZ_JBHVEE010000225.1:0-9237 GCF_042802415.1 Streptomyces sp. NPDC057486
GCCTTCCTGGCCGTCGACCGGCGGAACATGGCGGACGGCTGTGCCTCCGTGTCGGCCGACACCGTGGGCTCCGGGCGCCTGCCGCGCGTCAGCGCCGTGTACGCGATACCGCCCACCAGGCCCGACAGCAGGAAGCTGCAGTCCACCCCGCCGGTCAGGGACAGCAGCGGACCCTCGTACGAGGGCAGCGAGACGGCGGACAGGCCCACTGCCGCGCCCAGTGCCCAGGAGGCCGTGGCGGGCAGGTTCCAGCCGGCCGTGTACCAGTAGGCGCCACCGCGAGAGCGCCGGTTGAAGACTTGGAGGGCCTCCGGGTCGTAGACACCGCGACAACGGACGAAGCCGATCAGGGTGATCACCGCCCACGGGGTGCCGATGGCGGTCAGCAGCAGGACGAACGACGTCATCGCGGATTCGGCGTCCCAGGCGTAGTGCCCGACGAAGACGCACGCCGTGGCGACGCCCGCGACCGCGAAAGTGGCCTGGGGGCGCGAGGCGCGCGGCAGGATCGCATCCAGATCGAGGCCCATGGAGTACAGCATCAGGCCGGCGTTGCCGACCGAACCGGCGGAGGCGGCGAGCAGCAGCGGGATCAGGTACCAGGTGGGGGAGGCGTCGACGAGCGGGCCCGCATAGTCGAGGGCCGCCCGGGAGGCGTACGCCGTGAACGTACCGAAGAGCTGCGGAACGAGCAGACCGATCAGCAGGCCGATCCAGCTCGCGCGCAGCACGCTCCGGGAGGAGTGACGGTTCGGGGAGATGTACCGCGTGTAGTCGCCGAGCAGGGTGATGAACGCGATCGGGCCGCTCAGCCCCGCTGCGACCACGGCCAGCAGCCAGGTCGGCCAGAAGGACCCGAGCAGATAGCCGCCGGTGCCGGGCAATGCGGCGGTGGTGAAGTGCGGGGCGTACGCGACGATGCCCAGGATCAGCAGCGCGCTCATCGCGACGGCGAGGACGCGGGAGAGACGCAGCAGCATCCGGTAGCCGTAGACCGCGCCGATCACGGTGGCGGCGGCGAGCAGCGCATACACGGCCGCGTACGAGAGCCCCCCGGTCGACAGCCCGAAGAGGCGATGCATGGCGCCCACCATCGCGTCGCCGCCGATCCAGACGGTCAGCGCCGTGTAGCCGAGGGCGAGCAGCAGGCCGACGATCGAGCCGACCAGGCGGCCGCGCACACCGAACTGGGCACCGGAGGACGTGGAGAGGTTGGTTCCGGTGCGCAGCGAGACCAGGGCGAGCGGTGCCGTCAGCAGGGTCCCGAGCAGGGTGCCCGCGACGATCGAGCTCACCGAGGCCCACCAGTCGAGGCCGAAGGAGACCGGGAGCCAGCCGAAGATGATCACGCCCAGGCAGAGATTGGACCCCAGCAGGATCGAGACGAGGTCGCGCGGGGTGCTGGTGCGTTCCGCCTCCGGGATGGTGTCGACTCCGCGCTGTTCTACCGGC
The DNA here is from genome assembly GCF_042802415.1 of Streptomyces sp. NPDC057486. NCBI lineage: Bacteria > Bacillati > Actinomycetota > Actinomycetes > Kitasatosporales > Streptomycetaceae > Streptomyces > Streptomyces sp. NPDC057486. The sequence goes on from NZ_JBHVEE010000225.1 coordinate 1,453, forward strand.
ATGAGGGCGCCCCTGACGTTCGACGGTTTGAGTGCCGCTCTATATGAGCCCAAGTGCGGCTCTCCGTCAATGGTTCCCAGACGGGAAAATCTTGATTAGAGTGATGTTCAAATTGGAGGTGTACTGACGTGCGACTTACCCCTACCGAGCGAGATCGGCTCCTGCTCTTCGGCGCCGCCGAACTGGCACGGGCGCGCCGGGCGCGTGGGCTGAGGCTCAATGTCCCCGAGGCGACCGCGCTCATAGCGGACACCGTCTGCGAGGCGGCCCGGGACGGAAAGCGGCTCGCCGAGGCGATCGAGGCCGCGCGCGGCGTGCTGGGGCCCGACGACGTCCTGCCCGGTGTGGCGGATGTGGTCACCGAGGTGCATGTGGAGGCCGTCTTCGACGACGGATCCCGGCTCGCGGTCGTCTCGCAGCCCATCGGGGGAGGGCTCGGCGACGCCGCACCCGGCGCCGTACTGCCCGCACCGCCGCACGCCGAGCCCGAGCCCGCGCTGCGGCTGACCGTGCACAACACCGCGACCGTCCCGGTCAGCGTGACCTCGCACTTCCATTTCTTCGAGGCCAACCCGCGCCTCGACTTCGACCGGGCCGCGGCGTACGGGATGCGGCTGTGCGTCCCCGCCGGATCGTCGGTCCGCTTCGACCCGGGCGGCGAGACCGAGGTCGGCCTGATGCCGATCGGCGGCGCCCGGATCGCGATCGGCTTCGCCGGTCTGGTCGACGGACCGCTGGACGCGCCGGGCGCGAAGGAAGAGGCTCTGCGGCGCGCGGCGGCCTGCGGTTATCTGGGAGCGGAGGACGCCTGATGGACCCCAACGAATACGCATCGGTCCACGGACCGCGCGCCGGAGACCGGGTCGTTCTCGGCGACTCCGGCCTGGTGGTGCGCGTCGAGTCGGATGCGCAGGCGCACGGCGACGAGTTCCTGGCCGGCTTCGGCAAGACCGCGCGCGACGGGCTGCACCTCAAGGCCGCGGCCGTACGCGACACCTGCGACGTCGTCATCAGCAACGTGCTGGTCATCGACGCTGTTCAAGGCATCCGCAAGGTCTCCATAGGCATCCGTGAAGGCCGGATCCACTCCATCGGGCGGGCCGGCAACCCGGACACGCTCGACGGCGTGGACGTCGTCGTCGGCACGGGCACCACGATCGTGTCCGGCGAGGGCCTGATCGCGACGGCCGGTGCCGTGGACACCCACGTCCATCTGCTCTCGCCGCGCATCATGGAGGCCTCGCTCGCCTCCGGCGTCACCACCGTCATCGGCCAGGAGTTCGGCCCGGTGTGGGGCGTCGGCGTCAACTCGCCGTGGGCGTTGCGCCACGCCTTCAACGCCTTCGACGCCTGGCCGGTCAACATCGGCTTCCTGGCCCGCGGCTCGTCCTCCGGCGACGCGCCCCTGGTGGAGGCGCTCGCCGAGGGCGGTGCATCCGGCTTCAAGGTGCACGAGGACATGGGCGCGCACACCCGTGCGCTCGACACCGCCCTGCGCGTCGCCGAGGAACACGACGTGCAGGTCGCCCTGCACAGCGACGGGCTGAACGAGTGTCTGTCCGTCGAGGACACCCTGCGTGTCCTGGACGGCCGGACGATCCACGCCTTCCACATCGAGGGCTGCGGCGGTGGACACGTACCGAACGTCCTGAAGATGGCGGGTGTGCCGAACGTCATCGGCTCGTCCACCAATCCGACCCTGCCGTTCGGCCGGGACGCGGTGGCCGAGCACTACGGGATGATCGTCTCGGTCCACGACCTCAAGACCGACCTGCCCGGGGACGCCGCCATGGCGCGGGACCGGATCAGGGCCGGGACGATGGGCGCCGAGGACGTGCTGCACGACCTCGGCGCGATCGGCATCACCTCGTCGGACGCGCAGGGGATGGGGCGCGCGGGCGAGACCGTACGCCGCACCTTCGCCATGGCCGGGAAGATGAAGGCCGAGCTGGGCCCGATGGAGGGCGACGGCGCGCACGACGACAACGCCCGGGTGCTGCGCTACATGGCGAAGCTGACGATCAACCCGGCCATCGCGCACGGCCTCGCGCACGAGATCGGTTCGATCGAGGTGGGCAAGCTCGCCGATATCGTGCTGTGGAAGCCGCAGTACTTCGGGGCGAAGCCGCAGATGGTACTGAAGGCGGGCTTCCCGGCGTGGGGCGTGACGGGTGACCCCAACGCAGCGACCGACACCTGTGAACCGCTGGTCCTGGGACCGCTGTTCGGGGGGCACGGCGCGACCCCCGCCGATATCTCGGTGGCCTTCGTGGCGAAGGCCGCGGCCGAGCTGGGCTCCGACCTGATGCCGACGCGACGGCGCAGGGTGGCCGTGCGCGGCACCCGCGGGATCGGCCCGGCGGATCTCCGGCTCAACTCCCGCATCGGGGATGTGGCGGTGGACGCGCGCAGTGGGCTGGTCACGCTGGACGGTGCCCCGATGCGCTCGGAACCCGCCGAATCGGTGTCCCTCAACCGCCTCTATTTCCTGTAAGAACACAGCCCTTCAGCACACAGCTTCGAGGAGTCCAACGACATGACCTTCCGTATGCCGCCCGAGTGGGCCCCGCACGAGCGCACCTGGATGGCGTGGCCGGGCCCCAACGTCACGTTCACCGGTGACGACCTTGCCGAGTCCCGTGAGGCGTGGGCCTCGGTGGCCCGGGCGGTACGCCGTTTCGAGCCGGTGACCATGGTCGTCGGGCCGGGCCAGTCGGAGGGCGCCCGTGCCCTCCTCGGCCCGGACATCGACCTGGTCGAGCGCGAGCTGGACGACGCCTGGATGCGCGACATCGGTCCGACCTTCGTCACGGACGGCACCCAATTGGCCGCCGTGGACTGGGTGTTCAACGGCTGGGGCGCACAGGACTGGGCGACCTGGGAGCACGACGCGAAGATCGCCCGCCATGTCGCGGACCTTGCGGGGGTCCCCGTGCACAGCTCGTCTCTCGTCAACGAGGGCGGCGGCATCCACGTGGACGGCGAAGGCACCGTCCTCCTCACCGAGACCGTCCAGCTCGGTTCCGAGCGCAACCCGGGCTGGACCAAGGAGGAGGTCGAGGCCGAGATCCACGCCAAGCTCGGCACCACGAAGGCGATCTGGCTGAAGCGCGGCCTGACCGCCGACTACCCGCCCCACGGCTTCGGCACGCTCGGCCATGTCGACATCGTCGCCGCGTTCGCCGGCCCCGGAGTCGTCGTCGTCCACACCCAGCCGGACCCGTCCCACCCCGACCACGAGCCCTGCAAGGAGAACGTGGCCATGCTCAGGGCCCAGACCGACGCTCGGGGGCGTCCCCTGGAGGTCGTCGAGGTCCCTGCCCCGACCGTGGTGCAGGGCGAGGACGGTCACTGGGTCGACTACTCGTACATCAACCACTATGTCTGCAACGGTGGCGTGGTGCTGTGTGGCTTCGACGACCCCCGTGACGAGATCGCGGCAGGCATTTTCCGCCGTCTCCACCCCGAACGGACCGTGACCCTGGTCGACGCCCGTACGATCTTTGCCGGTGGTGGAGGTATCCACTGCATCACACAGCAGCAACCTAAGGTCTGATCCATGCCGAGCACCATCCAGCACGCCGGACAGGGTTATGCGATCGAGCGCTTCTACTCGGTGCCGGACGACGCGTGGTACCTGGAGCTCGCCGAGACGGACCCTCCCGGCCGGCCCTTCCTCACCGCGATCGTCGCGGACGAGGACCCGGACCGCACGCCCACGGTCTGCTTCGACGAGCAGACCGGGCACCGGGACATTCCGTACGCCGTCATGACCTGGTTCATGGAAGAGACGGCCGAAGAGGTGCGCAGCAGCCGGGGCTGGATGGAGATCGCGCCCGAACTTCTGGGCATGACCAGGCAGTTGCGTCTGCTCCTGCCTGGTCTGACGGTCGAGGACGAGCAGTATCTCCCGCTGCTGGCGATCCTGGCGGAGCTGCTCACCGACGACGATCTCGGCACGGTGCTGTCCGCGGCCTACGACATGGACCCGCGGACGGTCCGGAGCGACATGGCCGCGGTCCGCACACCTTTGCCGGGCGCCGTCGCCGAGTTGCGGGCGCTGCTCGCGTCGGACGGATGGACCGGGGGAGCCGCCCGATGACCCCCGCCCCGCGCCGCCGCAACACCGCCCCGCCCCGCGAGGAGGTGCTGGCCGCCGCCATGGCCACCATCGCCGAGCGGGGGCTCGACGGGCTCACCATGGCCGGGCTCGGCCGTGACGTCTCCATGAGCAGCGGTCATCTCCTCTACTACTTCCGGACCAAGGACGAGCTGCTCCTGCAGACCCTGGAGTGGAGCGAGGGCCGGCTCGGCGCCGAGCGGCGGGAGCTGCTGGCCCGGCAGACACCCGTCCGGGAGCGGCTCGACGCCTATGTCGATCTGTACATCCCCGACGGCCACCGCGACCCGCACTGGACGCTCTGGCTGGAGGTCTGGAACCGCTCGCAGAACGCTGACGCCGACGCGCGCGCCCGGCAGGTCGCGATCGAGGGGGCCTGGCACCGGGACCTCGTGGCGCTGCTGGCGGAGGGCGTATCGCGCAGGGAGTTCCGGGCCGTGGACGCGGACCGGTTCGCGACCCGGCTGCGCGCCCTGCTCGACGGGTTCAGCATCCATGTGGCGATCGGCCTGCCGGGCACCGACCGGGGCGGGATCCTCATTCACGTACGGGAGTTCCTGGACGAGGCGCTCGGCTGAGACCACCGATCGCCACCCCGGCGACAGCCGGTTCCGCATCGGCGCGAGCCCGGCCGGCCGCACGCAGCCGTCGACCGGGTGCGGCGGACTGCCCGTGCCGGAGCCTCCGTTCCCCCGGCCGTGAACGAGGCGCACGTACGTACGCGCGATCGTTGCCCCGTGCACGGTTGTCCATGACCGCCGGGCAGCTCGTCGGCCTCGGTCTCCAGATCGTCCTGCAGCGCACCATGTCCGATGCGGCCCTGCACAGTTGGGGCTGGCGCATCCCGTTCATCGTCGGGGCGCTCGGCGCGGCCGTCGTCTTCTATCTGCGTCGCTCCATGCCGGAGACCGAGGTGTACGCGGAATCGGGCGCCGCCGACCAGGAGGACCGCGGCACGCTCGGGGCGCTGTGGCAGCACAAGCGCGAGGCGTTCCTGGTGATGGCGCTGACCATGGGCGGGACCGTCGCGTACTACACGTACACGACCTACCTCACCAAGTTCCTCTCGAAGAGCGCGGGCATGGAGAAGTCCACGGCCTCGCTCGTCAGCTTCTGCGCCCTGTTCGTCTTCATGTGCATCCAGCCGCTCGCGGGCATGCTGTCCGACCGGATCGGCCGTCGCCCGCTGCTGATCACGTTCGCGGTCGGCTCGACCTTCCTGACCGTGCCGATCATGACCATGCTGAAGCACGCCGGCACCTTCTGGCCCGCGTTCGGGCCGGCGCTGCTCGCCCTGGTCGTGGTCACGGGCTACACCTCGATCAACGCCTGCGTGAAGGCCGAGCTCTTCCCGACCGGCATCCGCGCGCTGGGCGTCGCCCTCCCGTACGCCCTCGCCAACGCCCTCTTCGGCGGCACCGCCGAATACGTGGCGCTCTGGTTCAAGAAGGCCGGTATGGAGTCCGGCTTCTACTGGTACGTGGCGGGCTGCGCCGCGGTCTCCCTGGTCGTCTACCTGGCGATGCGCGAGACCCGCGACATCGACCTGGGCCGGGTCGGCACGGTGGCTTCCCGGGACGGGCGGACGGAGCCGTCCGGAGCGACGAGCGTCACGCCCGCATCCTGAGACGGCCGACGGCACGGGGGCGGTGCTGTGCGAGACTGCCTCCGTGTCCTCGTTCGTCATGATTATTGGCAACAGGCGCGCCGGTCCGCAGTGACCGTCTCGTACCACCACGTACGGAGCGGCACCGTGCCCCAGACCCGCGCGCAGACCTCTCGCACCCGCGAGGGGTTTTTTCGTTTTCCGGCCCTCACCTCGGCCGGGGCGATGCGTGCGCGGGATGATGGGGGCAAGTGGAGCCCAATCGTCCGGATCCACTCATCCGACAGGAGTCAGACCAGCATGACCACCAAGGCCAAGCCCACCGACGACAGCTTCCATGTCTTCGACACCACACTGCGCGACGGTGCACAGCGTGAAGGCATCAACCTGACGGTCGCGGACAAGCTGACCATTGCCCGGCACCTGGACGACTTCGGCGTGGGCTTCATCGAGGGCGGCTGGCCCGGCGCCAACCCCCGCGACACGGAGTTCTTCGCCCGTGCTCAGCAGGAGATCGAGTTCAAGAACGCCGAGCTGGTCGCCTTCGGCGCCACCCGCAGGGCCGGAGCCAAGGCGTCGGAGGACCCCCAGGTCAAGGCGCTGCTGGAGTCCGGAGCCCCGGTGATCACACTGGTCGCCAAGTCGCACGACCGGCATGTGGAACTCGCCCTGCGCACCACCCTCGAAGAGAACCTGGAGATGGTCCGCGACACCGTCTCCTACCTGCGCGAACAGGGCCGCCGGGTCTTCGTCGACTGCGAGCACTTCTTCGACGGCTACCGCGCCAACCCCGAGTACGCCAAGGACGTCGTCCGGGCCGCGCACGGGGCCGGCGCCGACGTCGTCATCCTCTGCGACACCAACGGCGGGATGCTCCCCGCCCAGGTCCAGGCCGTCGTCTCCACCGTCCTCGCGGACACCGGCGCCCGGCTCGGCATCCACGCCCAGGACGACACCGGCTGCGCGGTCGCCAACACCCTGGCCGCCGTCGACGCCGGCGCCACGCACGTCCAGTGCACCGCCAACGGGTACGGCGAGCGGGTCGGCAACGCCAACCTCTTCCCCGTCGTCGCCGCCCTGGAACTCAAGTACGGCAAGAGCGTCCTCCCCGAGGGCGCACTCGCCGAGACGACCCGTATCTCGCACGCCATCGCCGAGGTCGTCAACCTGACACCCTCCACCCACCAGCCCTATGTGGGTGTTTCCGCCTTCGCCCACAAGGCCGGACTGCACGCCTCCGCCATCAAGGTCGACCCCGATCTCTACCAGCACATCGATCCGGCGCTCGTCGGCAACACCATGCGGATGCTCGTCTCCGACATGGCGGGCCGCGCCTCCATCGAGCTCAAGGGCAAGGAGCTCGGCATCGACCTCGGGGGCAACCGCGAGCTCGTCGGCCGGGTCGTGGAGCGGGTCAAGGAGCGCGAGCTCAAGGGCTACACGTACGAAGCCGCGGACGCCTCCTTCGAGCTGCTGCTGCGCGCCGAGGCAGAGGGCCGGGTACGCCGCTACTTCCGTACGGAGTCCTGGCGAGCGATCGTCGAGGACCGGCCCGACGGCACACACGCCAACGAGGCGACCGTGAAGCTCTGGGCGAAGGGCGAGCGGATCGTCGCCACCGCCGAGGGCAACGGCCCGGTCAACGCCCTCGACCGGGCGCTGCGCGTCGGCCTGGAGCGGATCTACCCGCAGCTCGCCAAGCTGGAGCTGGTCGACTACAAGGTCCGCATCCTGGAGGGCCGCACCGGCACCGAGTCCACCACCCGCGTGCTGATCACCACGGGCGACGGAACCGGTGACTGGGCGACCGTCGGCGTCGCGGAGAACGTCATCGCCGCGTCCTGGCAGGCGCTGGAGGACGCGTACACCTACGGTCTGCTGCGGGCCGGGGTCGAGCCCACGGAGTAGCCCCCGGTCCGGGGCGGGCCCACCGGGCTGCACGGCGGTCCGGGGCGGCCCACGGCGGGGGGGCCGGGGGGCGGCCCCCCCCCGGGGGGGGGGCGACGGGGGGGCGCCCCGACGGGGGGAGATAAAAAAAAGAGACGGGCCGCCGCGGAAA
>NZ_JBHVEE010000226.1:0-9154 GCF_042802415.1 Streptomyces sp. NPDC057486
CTTCCGAACCAGGTTCGGAAGCCGGACGGGACAGGTGGCCGCGCCCCTGCCCGGAACCGTTCGGGAAGCGCCTCCAGGCCCGTACTCGGTGCCCGCCCGGCCCTCTTACCGGGCGGGCACTCCTCCTACGGCGCCCGGCATCCGTGCCGGACTCAGCACCCGATCCGCAGGTCCGCCCAGTCGGCGTGGTCGTAGTTGATCCCGTCCCCGCCGTCGGTGACCACCAGACGTACCACCTGTGCGCCGCTCACATCCGCGGTGATCGGCTGCGCGGCCATCGCGTTGGTCAGGACACCGGTCGATGCCACCTTCGTGCCGTCCGCCCAGATCTCGAACGACACCGTGCCATTGGCCCCCGTCTCGTCGTCGACTCCGACCTGGGCGGTCACGGCGCTGCACGCACCACCCGTGTAGAACTCGACGGCGCTGTCCGCGTGTACCCCGAGTCCCTTCGCGAAGACGGTGCCACCGATGGTCATCGGCTTGCCGTCGCCGGCCTTGTTCTCACCATTGCTGGTGTCCTTCTCGACCGGACCCCAGCCGTTGGACGCGGAGAGCTGCGGCAGATCGCTCAGATAGCTGTTGCCCGCCGGGGGCGCCACCACCACATGCGCCTGGAACGGCACCGAGGACCGCACGTGCGTCCCCGTCGGCGACCGGTACTGGGCGCTGAGCTTCAGATCGTACGTACCGGTGGCTGTGCCCGCGGGAGGCGTCACCTGCCAGCGTGTGGTCAGCGCACGGCCGGTGGGCACGACGTCGGTGCCGGTCGGCGACAGCGCCTCGATCTGCCAGCCCGACGGGCCGGTGAGTGTCGCGGAGACGTCCTTGGCAGGCGTACGGCCCAGATCGGTGACCGTCGTCGTCAGCGGCGTGCTGCGGCCGGCCTCCACCAACGGGCTTCCGTTCAGGCCGAGTTCCACGGCCGGCGGGTGGGCGGCCCACTTGCTGTCGGCGGCGACGCGCAGCAGTACCGTGCCGTGCGCCGGGACGGTCGCAGAGATGCCGCCCGCCGTGTTGTACGTCGTGTGCTGCCACAGGTCGCGCGTCGTGTAGGCGTCGGCCTCCGGCAGACCCGCCTCCTTCGCGGTCGTCGAGATGCGCTGCGCGGACCCGGTCTCGTTGAAGAGCGCCACGACCCGGCTGCCGTCCTCCATCTCCTTGGCGACGACCCAGCGCCCGCCGGTGGAGGAGATCACGGCGCCCTGCTTGCCCAGCGGGTCCTGATCGACCGCGATGACCTCCCGGTTCGAGAGGATCTCGAAGGTCTCCGGAGTCGCCTTGCGCAGATCGGAGCCGATGAGCAGAGGTGCCGCCATCACGGACCACATGGAGAAGTGGGTGCGGTACTCGGTGTCCGTCATTCCGCCGTTGCCGACTTCGAGCATGTCGGGGTCGTTCCAGTGCCCCGGTCCCGCGGCGTCGGCGAGCGGCAGGTTCTGCTTCATGATCGACAGCATGCTGCCCCAGCTGTCGCTGATGTCGCCCGTCGTGCGCCAGAGATTGCCGACGTCGGCGGCCCACTCCCAGGGCTTGTTCTGGCCCCACTCGCAGATGCTGTACACGATGGGACGGCCGGTGGCCTCCAGTGCCTCGCGCATCGTCGTGTAGCGCTTCTTCGCGTCGACGCCCTGGTTGTTGCAGTTGTCGTACTTGAGGTAGTCGACGCCCCAGTCCGCGAACTGCTGCGCATCGCTGTACTCATGGCCGAGTGCCCCCGGCAGTCCGACGCTGTCGCACGTCTTCGTGCCCGCGCTGGTGTAGATGCCGAGCTTGAGCCCCTTGGAGTGGATGTAGTCCGCGACGGCCTTGATGCCGTGCGGGAAGCGCACCGGGTCGGCCTCCAGTTTGCCGTCCGCGTTGCGCTGCGGCTTCGCCCAGCAGTCGTCGAGGTTGACGTACTGGTAGCCGGCCTCCTTGAGGCCCTTCTCGACGAAGATGTCGGCGATTCCCTTGACCATCGTCTCGTTGAACTCGGCCCGGCAGTGGGTCGAGTTCCAGTTGTTGAATCCCATCGGTGGGGTGAGCGCGAGCCCGTTGTCGGACTGCGGGCTGATCGCTGCGGCAGGCGTCGTCCTCGGTGAGTCCGCGAAGGCGGGAGCGGTTGCGCCCGCTGCGCAGAGCAGACCGGCGGCCAGCGCTCCGATGACTGTTCTGCCGCTTGTGCGGGTCGTACGGGTTGGAAGATGACGCATCGTAACGTTCCTCCACACTCGTGTCAGATCGGATGACAACATGTGCACGCCAAGGGCGCGCGATTACGTTAGGGCGTGTTGGAGTCTGTTGGAAGGGGTGCGGTAAAGGTTGTTCGGTATCTCGTCAAAACCCTTGACGACACCCCTACTTGGGGGTGGGATCCAATCGCACGTTCGGTTGTGTTGGGTTGCATCCCGGAGGAGGGGGTCATGGCGCACTCGTCGTACGACAGGTCAAGCGTGCCCGGCAGTGTGGCAGGACATCGGATGTCTCGGCGAAATCTGCTGCGTGGTGCGGCGGTTGGCGCGGGCGCGATCACGCTTCCCTCGCTGCTCACGGCATGCAGCAGTGGCCCCGGTGGTGACGGCAAGACGATCCATCTGGGGTCGAATTCGTCCGACCCCATTCCCAAGAAGGCTTTCGCCGACGCGTTCAAGGCGTACGAGGCGCAGTCCGGAGGACGGAAGATCGTGGTCAACACCGTTGACCACAACACCTTCCAGGAGAACATCAACAAATACCTGCAGGGCAATCCGGACGACGTGTTCATGTGGTTCGCCGGCTACCGGATGCAGTTCTTCGCCAAGAAGGGACTGCTGCACGACATCAGCGACAACTGGCAGCACTACGAAGGGTTTTCGTCCGCGCTGAAGGCCCAGTCCACCGGTGAGGACGGCAAGCAGTACCTCACGCCGTACTACTACTACCCGTGGGCCGTCTTCCACCGGAAGAGTCTCTTCGCCGACCGCGGCTACCAGGCGCCCAAGACCCTCGACGAGTACGTGGCGCTCGCCAAGCAGATGAAGAAGGACAAGCTCGACCCCATCGCGTTCTGCGACAAGGACGGCTGGCCCGCGATGGGCACCTTCGACTACATCAACATGCGGACCAACGGCTATGACTTCCACAAGAGCCTGATGGCCGGCGAGGAAGCCTGGACGGACAAGCGGGTCAAGGACGTCTTCGACACCTGGCGCCGCCTCCTTCCGTACTGCCAGCAGGGTGCCAACGGCCGCACCTGGCAGGAGGCCGCAACCAGCCTGCAGAAGAAGGAAGCCGGCATGGCGGTCTTCGGCCTGCCGCACCCCGGTGCCCAGTTCCCCAAGGGCGAACAGGAGGACATCGACTTCTTCCCGTTCCCGGTCATCAACCCGGAGCACGGCCAGGACGCCGTCGAGGCACCGATCGACGGGTTCCTGCTGGCGAAGAAGTCGAAGAACCTCAAGAACAAGAAGACGCTGGAGAGCGCCAAGGACCTCGTGAAGTGGCTGGCCACCGGCAAGGCCGAGGACATCTATCTCAAGAGCGACCCCAACAACATCGCGGTCAACGATCAGGCGGACATCTCCCAGTACTCGGCGCTGCAGAAGAAGGCCGTGGAACTCGTCTCCGGTGCCAAGCAGATCTCCCAGTTCCTGGACCGCGACACCCGGCCGGACTTCGCATCGACCGTCATGATTCCCGCCATCCAGAAGTTCATCAGCAACCCGAACGATGTGGACGGCCTGGTCAATGACATCGAGCGGCAGAAGAAGACCATCTTCGCCTCCGACTGAATCTGGAGTACCGACCGTGTCGTTCCTCTCGGAGCGGCGCACCGAACGGCGGGGCCCGCGGCGATTCTCCGGCCGCGACCTCGCCGTCATCGGTCTGCTGCTCGGCATACCCGTCCTGCTCGACATCGCCATCGTGTGGGGCCCGACCCTCGCCTCGATCGTGCTCTCCTTCACCAGCTGGGACGGCATCGGCGACATCAACTGGGTCGGTACGCAGAATTACGTGAACCTCTTCACCAATTACCCGCAGTTCTGGCCCGCCGCCCGGCACAACCTGCTCTGGCTGGCCTTCCTCGGGCTCGTCGCCGCGCCGTTCGGGCTGTTCCTCGCCGTACTCATCGACAGGGGCGTGCGGTTCAGCCGCTTCTACCAGTCGACGCTCTACATGCCGGTCGTGCTGTCGCTCGCCGTGGTCGGCTTCATCGCGCAGCTGATCTTCTCCCGCGACCAGGGGGCCCTCAACGCGATCATCGGGGACACCCGGTCGCCGACCGACTGGCTCGGCGACCCGGACCTCAACATCTGGATGGTCCTGCTCGCCGCGGCGTGGCGGCACACCGGCTATGTGATGATCCTCTATTTGGCCGGGCTCAAGGCCGTCGACCCCTCGCTGAAAGAAGCGGCCGCCATCGACGGGGCGAACGAGGCCCAGACCTTCTTCGGCATCGTCTTCCCCACGCTGCGGCCGGTCAACGTCATCGTCGGCGTCATCACCGTCATCGAGTCCCTGCGCGCCTTCGACATCGTGTACGCCGTCAACCACGGCCGCAACGGACTCGAGCTGCTCTCGGTGCTCGTCACCGACAACATCATCGGTGAGGCGAGCCGCGTCGGCTTCGGATCCGCCATCGCCGTGGTCCTGCTCACCGTTTCCCTCGGATTCGTCGTGACGTACCTGGTCCAGGAGCTCCGAGGGGAGAAGAACCGATGACCGTCGACACCGCCCCCGCCCGCCCCGCCGCACAGCCCGCGCCCCCGCCACCCGCTGCGGTGCGCCGCGGCCTCCGCCCGGGCCGGCTCGGCGTGCACGCCTTCCTGATGGCGGTCTCGCTCGCCTTCCTCGCGCCGCTGCTGCTGGCGGTGTACGCCTCCCTGCGACCGTACGACGAGACCTCCGAGTACGGTTACTTCTCGCTGCCGAAGCATCTGTCGTTCGACTACTACCGGCAGGCGTTTGCCGACTCCGGGATGACGAAGTACTTCGTCAACACCATGATCATCGCCGTCCCGGGAGTGCTCGTCACCCTCTTCCTCGCCTCGTTCGTGGCCTTCGCCCTGGCCCGGCTGAAGATGCGCGGCGGGATCGTGCTGCTGATGCTCTTCACGGCCGGGAACCTGCTGCCCCAGCAGGTGATCGTGACTCCGCTGTACGTGGTGTTCAACCGCATCCCGCTGCCGTACTGGATGTCCGACTCGATGACGATGTACGACTCGTACTGGGCCGTCGTCGTCGTCCAGATCGGCTTCCAGATCGGCTTCTGCGTCTTCGTCCTCGCCAACTTCATGCGCACCCTGCCGCAGGAGATCCTGGAAGCCGCCATCGTCGACGGCGCGGGCGTCTGGACGCAGTACTGGCGGATCACGCTGCCGCTGTGCCGCCCGGCCCTCGCCGCGCTCGGCACGCTGCAGTTCACCTGGATGTACAACGACTTCCTCTGGGCCCTGGTCTTCGTCTCCGACGGCGACAAGCTGCCCATCACCTCCGCCCTCAACAACCTGCGCGGGCAGTTCTTCACGGACTACAACCTCCTCGCCGCGGGCTCGGTGATCGTCGCCCTGCCGACGCTCGTGGTCTTCCTGCTGCTGCAGCGGCACTTCATTGCGGGGCTCACCTTGGGATCGAGCAAGGGATAGGTCCGACCTGCATAAATACAGGAGCGCGCTGATTACAGGGCGAAGAGAGCGGACTGCGAAAGACTGCTCGATCCGCCCAGCCGCTTGAGTTGGGAGACCTGATCGGGGACCAGATCGGCCACCTGGTTCCGGACCTGGGGAGTTTCTGGGGAGATCTTTTCGGAATCGGACCCTGCGAACCACGCGTTCATGGCGCGACGCCCCCGGCCGTCGGCCTCGGGCATGAAGTGCGCGTACACCCGAAGGGTGATCGCAGGGTCCGCGTGCTCCAGCCACTTCGAGACTGACACGACCGACTCCCGAGCGTCCAACTGCACCGACCACCGACTACGACCAGGCCGAACGCCTCATGGCCGCCATCAACGACATCGCACCGACGTCGTTCCGTGACACCACCCCGCTCCCGCTGGTCGGCACTGCACCGCCCGTACCCCAGCCCGGCCGACCCCCGATGAGCCAGAAGGCCACCGACGCCAGCGCCCTGATGCTGTCCGACGGCATGGCATCCCTCCTCGTCGGCGGGAGCGGTTCGCTCGTTATGTGGGCGTCTGGGTACGCCGACCCCGTCGCGCTCGCCATCGCGCTCGGCGCCCCCACCGCACTCGTCCTCGCCATCGGCCGGCTCGTCGGGCGGGTCAAAGCCATCGTCGAGTTGAACAAGGCTGAGCGCGACGAATAGACGTGACAACTCATCACCCCTGGAGAAGCGCCCCCGCTACCCGAAGCCACGAATGCCGCTTGACATGTGTCACGGGTACTTGCTCGCGAGCGTCAACGTATGCTCGGCGTATGTGGGGTTGGTAAGCCTGCGCTGATCGATGTACGGCCTGATCTCAGACACGATCAGCGGAATGCTTGGGAAGAGAGCAACAACGTCCTCAAGTTGAACCAGCTTGCGACTTGAGAGGAATGCCACCAGCTCAAGTTTCTGCAGAAGGTCATCGAGGCCATGTCTTTCTTCGTCTTGGATGCTGGTCACGTCAAGGCGGCTGTCCCGGATGAGACGGCGCGTCCTTCTCAGCGCTGGCGCCTGGTATTCCTGATGGATCGACAGGAGTGAGCTCAGGGCGCGAGCCTCCCGGGTCTCTCGCAGCTGGTTAGCCGCATACACACAGGCGACGATCACAACGACGGCGCTGACGAGACCACTTATTGCTGCCACGGCGTCCCACATGGCTGCCCCCTCTGTCTTCGGCCTCTACTGGACCAGATGTACTCGGCTGGTCGATCAAGTTGCCCTGGCCGAGTAAGCCTTGTCACTACTTCAGCTTTGAGAGGATGCCATGCCCACCAGCGAAGCCGAGGGCAAGGACTGGTCCCTCCGTCTCTTCGAACGGCACCTGCCGAACACTGTCACCGACATTGGGCCCGGCGAAGGCACCTACGCCCGGCTCTTCCGGCCCGCCCACAAGGGCATCTGGTGGACGGCCATCGAGATCCACAAGCCGTACATCGCCAAGTACAAGCTCAAGTCGGCGAATACTCGCGACTTGTACGACGAGATCCACGTCGAGGACGCGCGCGAAGCTGAGGATCACCTTCTTCACCGCGACCTCGTCATCTACGGGGACGTGCTTGAGCACATGCCGCGCGAGGATGCCGTGGCCCTGCTGCAGCGGATGGAGGCGGCCGGGGCGTGGAACATCCTCGTCTCGCTGCCGATCGTCGAGTCCGTACAGGGTGAAGTCGACGGCAACCCCCACGAGGAACACGTCCACCTTCTGCTCGTCCTCATCAAAGTGGGCGAGAGCCACTTCGACAGCCTGGTGCCGCTGGCCGAGACGGCGCGAACGGGAAGGACGGGCGGGACGGGCAGACGTGCCCGGACGGCTACTCGCTTCAGCCCCCGCCGTCCGACCCGGACGCGCTGGTGTGCCGCCGCGACGGTGCGGCCGATCCGTCGCCGGGCGCGCGCAAGGGCCTCCTTGGGCTCGGCGCCCTCACAGCAACCGCGATGTACAGGAGGCTTGGCTGATGGTCGATATCCCGCCGCGTCCGATACCACGGCGCGTCGACGACAGTGCCCCGGACATGGAGACGCTCGTCGACCTTGGGCTCACCGAGGATCAGCCGGTGCCGCAGTATGAGGGGCTCTTGCTTGAGCCCGATATTCCGTCGGCCGTCGACGAACCCGAGTGACCGAGCCCCTCCCGCTTCGGCGGGAGGGGGTTTCCTGCTGCCTACGGGCAGGACTCGTCGAACTTAACCGCGGTGAACTCAACGGGTTGCCCGTTGAGTGCGGCTCCAGGCTTCGGGCCCTGGGTGCAGATCTTCCAGTTGCTCTCCATCAGGACCATCCGGTCCTCGCTGGCGTCAGTGACCGTGATCGATGTGCTCGAATCGAGGGCTCCTCGCGCCGCCTTGACGGACTTCCCAACGAAGTTGGGCATGGTGTTCCCGGCCGGAGCAGGCTCCTTCTCGTCCTTGGACGGGCAGGACTCCTCAAGCTTCACCGCTCCGAAGTCGAGTTTGGTGTCGACCGGGACATTCTTCCCTGGCGCGTAGTTCTGGGAGCAGACCTTCCAGTTGCGGTCGAATGCCTGCATGCGGTCGCGACCGGCACTGTCGTGGGACGTCAGGAGATAGAAGCCGTCGGCCTGCGCCTTGTCCTGTGCGGACTGCAGGCCCATACCGACGAAGTTTGAGACCGTCGCGCGCTCTACAGGCTTGTTGTCCTTTTCCGGCGCGGTCGCGTCCGAGGCAGTGACGGACGGAGGCGGAGTAGCGGGCTGCTGGCTTGTGGTGGCTGGGTCGCAGCCAGTCAGTGCCAGGGCGGCCAGACAGCTGAGCGCGGCGACGAGTATGCGGGTGTTCAAGTTGTCCCCCCAAGGGTGGTTCATGAAGAGATGACCGTATAGGGCCGCGTAGGCGGGGGGAGCCACATGTTCCCTTAGTGACGCAGTTGTGATCGAAAAGTGAAGGAGTGGCGGTGGGGTGCCAGGCACCGTTCAGGAGCTCGCGAGAGCTCTGACCTTCCGTAACCCACGCTTTCCGGAGGCCATCTCAGACGGCATCGCACCGCCCGACCTGTCACCCGTGGACGAAGACGAGTGACTGAGCCCCCGTCGCCCTTCTGGGTGGCGGGGGCATCTTCGCGTCTGGGGTCAGGCGTGCGGTTTCGGCGGGCGCTGCAAAACGTCTCGCACAGCAGTTACGAATTCTGGCCTTGCGTCATCCGTCGAACGACGGGCACTGGTCCAAGCGTCGTGCGTAGCGCTGGCGCCCCTGGTGGTTCCACTCATGTTCCAGGCGGGGGTGCGCAAGCTGTAGAGGGCATTCAGCAGATCGTATGCCGCCTCTTCAACCTTCTCGGGGCCCAGCATCGTTACTCGCTCGAAGCAGGTGGCAGCCGCGCCTACCGCTTCATCGATCGCATCCCTGAGGTTTTCGGTGTGGATGCCGTCGCTCTGCGGCGCGCCACCGTTCCTGAGCAGAGCCAGCTCCCACTGTTCTTCTAGTGGCACGTCACGGAGGCTTGACCAGGTAGTCGACCTGTTGCCCATCGGCCAGCAGACTGTCCCCAAGATCTGATCTTGGAGGTGGTCGTG
>NZ_JBHVEE010000227.1:0-8995 GCF_042802415.1 Streptomyces sp. NPDC057486
CCACCGAGTCGATCGTGATGCGGTCCAAGTCCGGCACGATCCGGAAGATCGACTCGACCCACCGGCTGTCGAAGCTGCGCGCCTACAGCGCGATCGACTTCGACCGCGCGCAGTAGACCGCGCGAGGCACGCGCGAGCGGGCCTCGTCCGGCCGGGAGAACGTGAAGAGGCGCCCCCCATGTGCGGTGGGGGCGCCTCTCCGCGTCGACGGCGGGTGGGGGCGGCTCGTCGCGTCCCGCGAGGCCCCACCGATCCGCTGAGGTCGGGTCCGCCCCGGTCAGGTCCGCTCCGGTCAGCCGGCTGCGGCGATGTGGTCGGCCGAAGCGGCGGCCTTGTGCTCCATCTCGCGCCGTCTGCGGCGGGCGAGCACCACACGGCGTTCGGCGGCGGTGAGGCCGCCCCACACCCCGTACGGCTCGGGCTGCACCAAGGCGTGCTCCTGGCACTCGATCATCACCGGACAGCGCGCGCAGACCCGCTTCGCGGACTCCTCTCGTGACAGTCGGGCAGCAGTCGGCTCCTTCGACGGGGCGAAGAACAGCCCGGCTTCGTCCCGGCGGCACACCGCCTCCGAGTGCCAGGGGCCGGCCTCGTCCTCCCGAGCAGGGGTGCGCTGGGTGGGGACGGCGGCGACCCGCAGGGGCTGATGCGGCAGTTGCAGCACGATCTACTCCTGACGACGGCTTCGCGAGCGAGAGACGATGCAGCAGTCCCTACCCGCTGTGCGTGCGCCTATGCACTGAGTGGCACCGAGTTCCGGGCTGCGAAATGGTGATCGATCGGAAAATTGGCTTGATTGAAACGGTGCGGACCGGCGCGACGTGCCGTGGTTCAGTGGCCGAGGTGTTTGCGCAGCTTGTTGTGGAGATCCGTGATCAGTTTCCCGCGCTTCGGCTTCGCCTCGACGTTGCCGAAGACCGAATAGCCGTTGACGATGACCACTGGTGCTTCCGGGTCTGCGGATTCCAGTGTGACCACTTCGAAATTACCGAAAACACCCGTCCCGCTGCCGCGCAGCGAGATGTTCTCCGGCACCTTGATCTCGACACTTCCGAAGATGGATGTCGCGTTGATGACGGTGAGTCTCTGGCCGAAAAGCGCCTCGGTCAGATCGATCTCCACACTGCCGAAGAGCGAGAAGGCGTTCGTACGGCCGCCGACCCGCCAACGGCCCTTGCGGGTGGAGCTGCTGAAGATCGCCACCAGGTTGTCGGCCGGGCCGGTGGGGGCCTCGGGGCCGTACGCGTACGGTGCGGCGGACGGCGGCAGGGCGCTCCCTCCGGGGGTCGGCAGATCCCGTACCAGCGGCTCGAGTTCACCGACGGTCTTGGCCCGGTAGACCGCGTCGACCCGCTCGGCATGCTCCTCGGCGGTCAGCCGGCCCTCGGCCATGGCATCGCGCAGGATGTCCGCGATCCGGTCGCGGTCCGCGTCGGAGGCACGGATGCCCGCGGGCGCGGATTGCGCCGGGGCGGCGGGCTGCTGGGGGTGCTTTTCGAGGTCCACCGGCCAAGCGTACCCAAACGCGATAGATCGCGACTAGAGCCTCTCCGTCGGATCGGCCCGGGGCGCACGGCGGGCCGATCGGGGAGTCGCGCCCGCCGCACCCGGGGCGGCCGCGCGCCTTCGACTGAGCCTTACCTCACAGCTTCGGCACCCTTGCGACGTTCTACCCTGGTGGGTGCGCTGACCAAGGGAGGCCAGCCGCTGTCGCCGAGTGAGGAATGGCCGTAATGCCAGAGTTTGCGTACTCCGATCTGCTCCCTCTGGGAGAGGACACCACGCCATACCGGCTGGTGACCGCCGAGGGCGTCTCGACCTTCGAGGCCGACGGCCGTACGTTTCTCAAGGTCGAGCCGGAGGCGCTGCGCACCCTGGCCGCCGAGGCGATGCACGACATCTCGCACTACCTGCGCCCCGCCCACCTGGCACAGCTGCGGCGGATCGTCGACGACCCGGAGGCGTCGTCCAACGACAAGTTCGTGGCGCTCGACCTGCTGAAGAACGCCAACATCGCCGCCGCGGGCGTCCTCCCCATGTGCCAGGACACCGGCACCGCGATCGTCATGGGCAAGCGCGGGCAGAACGTGCTGACTTCGGGTGGTGACGAAGAGGCGCTCTCGCGCGGCATCTTCGACGCGTACACCAAGCTCAACCTGCGCTACTCGCAGATGGCTCCGCTCACCATGTGGGAGGAGAAGAACACCGGCTCGAACCTCCCGGCCCAGATCGAGCTGTACGCCACCGACGGCGGCGCCTACAAGTTCCTCTTCATGGCGAAGGGCGGCGGCTCGGCCAACAAGTCGTTCCTCTTCCAGGAGACGAAGGCCGTCCTGAACGAGGCCTCCATGATGAAGTTCCTGGAGGAGAAGATCCGTTCGCTGGGAACCGCGGCCTGCCCGCCGTACCACCTGGCGATCGTTGTCGGCGGCACGTCGGCCGAGTTCGCGCTGAAGACCGCGAAGTACGCCTCCGCGCACTACCTGGACGAGCTGCCCGCCGAGGGCTCCCCCACGGGTCACGGCTTCCGGGACAAGGAGCTGGAGGAGAAGGTCTTCGAGCTGACGCAGAAGATCGGGATCGGCGCGCAGTTCGGCGGCAAGTACTTCTG
This sequence comes from Streptomyces sp. NPDC057486, assembly GCF_042802415.1. Taxonomy (NCBI): domain Bacteria; kingdom Bacillati; phylum Actinomycetota; class Actinomycetes; order Kitasatosporales; family Streptomycetaceae; genus Streptomyces; species Streptomyces sp. NPDC057486. Next base: position 2,612 of record NZ_JBHVEE010000227.1, read on the forward strand.
CCACGACGTGCGCGTGGTGCGGCTCCCCCGGCACGGCGCCTCCCTGCCCGTCGCGATCGCCGTCTCCTGTTCCGCGGACCGTCAGGCCACCGCGAAGATCACCGCCGAGGGTGTGTTCCTGGAGCAGCTGGAGAAGGACCCGGCGCGCTTCCTGCCGGACACCACGGACGAGCACCTGGACGAGGCCGGTGACGTCGTCAGGATCGATCTGAACCGGCCGATGGACGACATCCTCGCCGAGCTGACCAAGTACCCGGTCAAGACCCGCCTTTCGCTGACCGGCCCGCTGGTCGTGGCGCGCGACATCGCGCACGCCAAGATCAAGGAGCGGCTGGACGCGGGCGAGGAGATGCCGCAGTACCTGAAGGACCACCCGGTGTACTACGCGGGTCCGGCGAAGACGCCCGAGGGGTACGCCTCGGGTTCCTTCGGCCCGACGACGGCCGGGCGCATGGACAGCTATGTCGCACAGTTCCAGGCGGCGGGCGGCTCCAAGGTGATGCTCGCCAAGGGCAACCGGTCCAAGCAGGTCACCGACGCGTGCGATGCGCACGGCGGCTTCTACCTCGGCTCGATCGGCGGCCCGGCGGCGCGTCTGGCGCAGGACTGCATCAAGAAGGTCGAGGTCGTCGAGTACGAGGAGCTCGGCATGGAGGCGGTCTGGAAGATCGAGGTCGAGGACTTCCCGGCGTTCGTCGTCGTCGACGACAAGGGCAACGACTTCTTCACCGAGCCCGCCCCGGCGCCGACGTTCACCAGCATTCCGGTGCGCGGTCCCGGTCTCGCCTGACCGGCAGGACTCGGCCCGCTGCGGGGGCGTCACGGTTTCGGCCGGGGCGCCCCCGCGGCGCGTCCGTGACGGAGTCGGCGCCCGACCGCTCGGGTCCGCGCTCCTTCGTTCAGGTGTCGAGCAGTCCTGACGTGGCGAGCAGATAGCCCAGCTGGGCGCGGCTGTTGCTGCCCAGTTGTTCCGAGACCTTGCGCATGTGCTCGGCGACGCTGCGGCGGCTCATGCCGAGCCTTCGGGCGATCGACGCGTCCGTCTCGCCGCCGACCACCGCCAGCAGAATGGTGCGCTGGAGGTCGGACGTGATGGCCGGGGAGCGCGGTGGTGCGTCCTCCGGGCGGACCGGGACGGAGCGGGACCATGCATGGTCGAAGTGCCGGACCAGCAGGGCGATCAGGGCCGGGTGCTGGACCCGCAGGGCTGTGTGCGGCTCCTCGTGGACCGGGACGAATGCGACGTCGCGGTCGCAGACGATGACCCGGTCGACGACCTCGGCGAGCGTCCGTACCTCGGCGCCGGCCGACGTGACCTGCTCGATGTACGAGAGCGTCGCACGGTGCGTACGGACGGTGTGCTGGTAGATCGTCCGTTGTCGCACGCCTCGCCGCAGCATCGCCAGATCGCGCGGCAGTGCCTCGCTCAGGACCTGCGCGGAGCGTCCGCCGCCGGGCTGCGCGGTGAGCAGCTCCTCCCGGCAGCTCCCGACGGCGGCGTCGAGCGCCTTGTTGATCACGGCTCTTCCGGCGAGCCGGCTGAGGGCGGGTTGTTCCGTCCGGTGCACATCCGCGTACAGCCCCTCGAAGGCGGCGAGGGCGGCGCGGGTGGCACGCAGGGTCCGGCGCTGCCGGACGATCGCCTCCTCGATGGGCCCGAGCGCGGCGAAGGAGGCCGTCTCCGGCGGTACGGGGATCAGGGAGCCCGGCGCTTCGCGGTCCGCCACCACCAGCTGGAGGGCACGCAGACAGGCGGGCGCCTCGGTTTCCGGAAGCCCTCCTTCCATCAGGGCGCGCCGGTAGGCCGTCAGGGCGGTGGCACAGGGGCGGTCCGACGACGATTCGCGGCAATCACATGCGCCTGGGATGGAATGATCGTCCTTCACAAGGATGCAGATTACATTCATGCAAACGGGCCGACATCCGGGTTCACGGTTACTCGACCACTATGTGCGGGTGACGCTCCGCACCGACCACTCCCCCGACCATTCGGCCGACCGGCCGGACAACTCGGCCCGCGGCGAACGGCGTTATCGCTTCCTGGTCGCCGGACACGCCGTCTCCTCCTACGGCACGTTCCTGAATATGGTGGCGCTCAATCTGTTCGTCTACGAGACGACGGGTCGGGCGATCGCCATGGGGCTGTTCATGGCGGTACGGCTGGGTGCCGGCTTCGTCGCCGGCATGACGGCCGGCTCGCTGCTCGCGCGTTTCACGGCCAAGGCCGTCATGCTCTGGACGAACGCGGCGCAGGCGGCCGTGATGTTGTTGCTGATCCTCGCGCCGGACGGGCTGCGGACAGCGGCGCTGGTGGCTGTGTCCGTGGTGATCGGTGCCTGCGGAACGCTGTTCATGGTGGCGCTGCGCAGCTCCATTCCCGAGATGGTGGGCGAGGAGCGGCGCGGATGGGCGAACTCGCTCTCCATCACGGGGCGTTCGCTGGCGATGGTGGCCGGTTTCGCCTCGGCGGGTGTGGTGGTGTCGCTGGTCGGGTACACAGCCGCGTTCGTGGTGGACATGGTCACGTTCGTGCTGTGTGCCGTGACGGTGGCGCTGCTGCCGGTCACGGGCGGGGGCAGGACGGGCGGGGCCGCGGAGCGGGCGGGGCGGCGGTCGGGGAAGCCCGGTGCGTTCGCCGCGCTGGCCGCCGCGCCCGGTCTCGGTCTGATGGTGGCGCTGCGCGGGGTGGACGCCTTCGGTTCCTCGTCCCACAACGCGGGGCTGCCGGTCCACTCCGCCGACCTCGACCCCTCGCACCCCGCGGTGTTCGTCAGCTCCTTCTGGTGTCTGTGGGCGGTGGGGAACGTCCTCGCGCAGCAGGTGATCCAGCGGTACACGAAGCGCACCGGCCGGTCGGTGGGCGCGCTGGGCTTCGGTTACGGCACGATCGTGATGTCCGGGGCCTTCGTCCTCGCGTTCGCGGGGTTCCCGCTCGTCGCGACGGCCGTGATCGCGCTTGTCGCGGGCGCGGCGGACGGGTTCACGGAGGTCTCGTACACCTCGCATCTGCAGACACTCCCGGCCGGCCCGCGCGGTCACGCCTTCGGACTCTCCGCGACGTTCGAGAATCTCGGCTTCGGTGTCGGAATGATCCTTGTCGCGGCGGCACTCGACCGCCACACCCCGCTGACCGTGGTCGGGTGGTCCCACGGGGCAGCGATCCTCGTCGCGCTGGTGTTCGTGCTCCGGGTGGCGGGGCTGCGCAGAGGGACGGGATTCAGCCAATCTTGAGACCACCTGCGGGAGTCGCGGACCGTACCGGAGCAGGCGGGGACTGCGCCCCGGACCCCGCGCCGCTGTGCCCTCCTCCCAGCGACCCCTGCGACGGGGCCTCGAACGCGACAATCCCGCACCGCCGCTTTCACGCAGGGAGCGCCGGATCGGGCTTGCGCCGCTCCGGGACCGCGCCAAGGGTTGGTGGACGTTCCCGGAGCACTCCGCCGATTCCCTGCGCCGCCGGCCGCGCCTCCACCCGCGTGCCACCCGCTCCACCCCCCTCACTCTCGCTACCGAACACCGGAAAGGTGGACGCCGTATGACGCCGGCACCCCATCTCAGCCACGCCAGCCGCCGCAGCCACGCCGACGACCTGCTCGCCTTCATCGGCGCCGCCCCGTCCCCCTACCACGCGGTGGCCGAGGCCGCCCGGCGCCTGGAGAAGGCCGGCTTCCGTGAGCTGCAGGGCACGGCCGACTGGACGGGCACGACCGGCGGCAGCTTCGTCACCAGCGGCGGCGCACTGATCGCCTGGTACGTCCCCGAAGGCGTCCCCGCCCACACGCCGTTCCGGATCATCGGTTCGCACACCGACTCACCGAATCTGCGGGTCAAGCCCACCCCCGACACCGGCTCGGCGGGCTGGCGCCAGATCGCCGTGGAGATCTACGGCGGAGTCCCGCTCAACACCTGGCTCGACCGGGACCTGGGGATATCCGGGCGGCTCGCGCTGCGCGGCCGCGGTGGCGCGACCATGTCGCGGCTCGTCCGGATCGACGAACCGATTCTGCGCGTACCTCAGCTGGCAATCCATCTGGACCGTACGGTCAATGAAGGTCTGGCGCTCGACCGGCAGCGCCATGTCGCCCCGCTGTGGTCGCTCGGCGCACCCGAGGACGGCGCGCTGGTGCGCCGGGTGGCTGCGGCGGCCGAGGTGGACCCGGCCGAGGTACTGGGCTGGGACCTGATGCTGCACGACGTCCAGCCGCCCGGATACCTGGGCGTGGACCAGGAGTTCGTGGTCTCTTCGCGGCTGGACAACCTGGTGTCGGTGCACGCGGGCGTCACCGCCCTGGCCGACGCGGCGACGGGCGCCGAGCCGCCCTCGTACATCCCCGTCCTGGCGGCCTTCGACCACGAGGAGGTCGGCAGCGGCTCCGAGACGGGTGCGCAGAGCCCGCTGCTGGAGCGGCTCCTCAGCCGCTCGGTCACCGCGCGCGGCGGCAGCTCCGAGGACTGGTCGCGCGCCCTGTCGGGTACCTTCTGCGTCTCCGCCGACATGTCGCATGCGGTCCACCCCAACTACGCGGAACGGCACGACCCGGATCACCACCCGCTGCCCAACGGCGGACCGGCGATCAAGGTCAACGTCAATCAGCGGTACGCCACCGACAGCACCGGCATGGCGGTGTTCGCTTCGGCATGCGAACGGGCCGGCGCACCGTGGCAGCATTTCGTCTCCCACAACACGATGCCGTGCGGCACGTCGATCGGCCCGCTCACCGCGGCCCGGCTGGGTGTCCCGACGGTCGACGTGGGGGTGCCGGGGCTCTCCATGCATTCGGCGCGCGAGCTGTGCGGGGCGGACGATCCGGGGTATCTGGCCGCCGTACTGGGAGCGTTCGTGGGCGAGGCCGCGAGCCTGTGAGCGGAACGGGGCAGGGCGACCGCACCGGCGGCCGCCCTGCCCCGTCGGCCGTTACGCGAAGCGCTGCTTCGCCGTCCCGTCGCACGCCTGCAGCTTCAGCGGGTCCTTGGCCGCCGCCAGCGTCAGACACAGGCCGGTCGACGCGGCCGGGCGCATGGTGCCCGACTGCCTGACGAACTGCTGGTTGGCCGCGCCCGAGCAGTTCCACAGGATGACCGTGGCGCCCGCCCTGTAGTCGGCGCCGGGCACATCGAGGCACCGGTCGTGGCTCAGCTCGGTGTGGACGCTCTTGCGGGCGGTGTCGTACCACCAGCCCTGGTTGCGGCCGCCGTGGCAGTCCCAGCCGCCGATCGGGGTGTTGTTACGGGTCACCGAGGCGGGGACGTCCACACAGGTGCCGGTGGCCTCGTTCTTGAGGGGCTTGAAGAGCGAGTCCCAGGCAGCCGGCTCCAGGACCGGCTTTCCGGTGCCGGCCGGGTCGGCGCAGCTCGCCTCGCGCAGACCGGAGTTGTAGATCTGGGTCAGGCACGACGCGAAGGCCGCGTGCCCGTTCGCGTTCGGGTGGAAGGACTGCCGGACGGAGTTGGAGTCCGGCGGGAAGTGCGAGAGGTCGATGTAGAGACCGCGGGCCCAGGTGGACTCGCTGCAGACCTCGTGGCCGTGGAAGAGACGGGAGTTGTCGAGGTAGACGGCACCGGTGTCGGCGGCGGCCTTCCGCATCCCGCGCTCGAAGGCGGGGACGGCGACGTTACGGCCCCAGGCGGCGTCGGAGTCGTACCCGGCGCAGCCGCCGGGAAGCTTGCCGGGGAAGTTCGGGTTGTCGTAGAAGTCCGGGCCGATCGGGCTCGGATAGCCCATGACCACGAGCTTGTAGTCGCTGCTCCTGTAGCCGGCGTCGGACATGACGGTCTTCAGATCGCGGACCGTCTGCTCGACCTTGGGGACGAGCCCGTCGACACGGGCCTGCCAACCGCCCTCGTACTTCGGCTGGCAGACACCCTGGAGGAGGACCCAGCGTTCGACGCAGTCCGTCATGACCGGGCCGAACTGGAGGTCGTCGTTGGCGCCGGCCACGAGCAGGATCATCTTGATGCGGGTGTTGCGCGCCTTGATGGCGAGGTTGTCGCTCTGCACGAGCTCGTCGGCGTACTGCTTCGAGCCGCCGATGACGATGTTGCCGGTGTACGCGCCGGAACAGGAGACGTTGTACGTGACGTCGGCCGGGATCCCGGTGCGGTGGATCGCGGAGTCGGGCGAACGGTGGCACCAGTTGTCGGGGCCGTTCGTCCCCGCCTCGTACGTCCCGACGCCCTCGCCGGAGATCTCGCTGTCGCCGAGCGAGATCAGCCCGGTCCTGCGGTCGGCGAGCGGGCGCTCGGCCGGGCTCCCGTACAGCTGGGTGGCTTCGGCGGCGCGGATGGCCTCCAGCTCGGGCGGGAGGGGGGTCGATGCGGTAGTGGTGGTACCGGACCGGTCTGCCGCGCCTGCCGGTCCGGCTGCGGCGGCCCTGCCCCCGCAAG
>NZ_JBHVEE010000228.1:0-8944 GCF_042802415.1 Streptomyces sp. NPDC057486
GGCCCCGAGGGGCCCGCACACAGACCTCAACCGGCCCGTCCGCCCGGCCTCACCGCGTCTCGCCGGACTTCACGGCGAGATAGCGGGAAGGGAATTCGCCGCCGCCGTGCACCGCCAGGTCCGCGCCGTTGACGTAGGAGGCGAGGCCACCGGCGAGGTAGAGACAGGCGCCCGCGACATCTTGCGGGACGGCCATCCGCTCCATCGGGACGACCCGCGCCACCGCGGCCCCGCCGTCCTCGCCGTAGACGGCCGCAGCGCTCTCCGTGCGGATCAAGCCGGTGGTGATGTGGTTGACCCGCACCTTCGGCGCCCACTCCAGGGCCAGCGCCCTGGTCAGGGTGAGCAGACCGGCCTTGGCGGCCGAGTAGGCGGCCGTGCCGGGCTGCGGGTCATGGGCGGAGACACTGCCGATGTTGATGACCGAGCCACCACCGCTCTGGGTCCGCATGACCCGGTTGGCGGCCTGGGCCACGTAGAACGGGGCCAGCAGATTGAGGGCGACGATCTTCTCGACGAACCGCGGCGAGACCGTGGCCGCTTCGGCGTCGGGAGAGCCGCCCGCGTTGTTCACGAGGACGTCCAGCCGGCCGAAGCGGTCCACGGCGCCGTCGACGAGCCGCGCAGCCGCCGCAGGGTCGCGGACATCGGCCGGGAGGAACACGGCGTGCCGCCCGTTCGAACCTGGCAGCGACCCCGGCTTGTTGCGGCCGCAGACGACCACATCCGCGCCCGCGCCGAGGAACGCCTCGGCGATCGCCGCACCGATGCCCTTGGTGCCCCCGGTGACCACCACGACTCGTCCGGTGAAGTCCATCGGGTTGTTGCCGTTCATGCTCCCGCCTTCTGTCAGGCTCCGGTCGGTCTTACTGGAATCCGTGGCTGGAACCACGGACCCGGGTGACCGGGCTTGTGCCCGGCCGGTCACGCGGCGGTCAGCCCCAGGCCGGTGGCGAGCCGGCCCCGGTGCCACGACGGCGGCCCGAAGAGCCGGCCGGAGCCGTGCGCACGTTTGAAGTAGCGGTGCGCGGTGTGTTCCCAGGTGATGCCGATACCGCCGTGCAGCTGGATCATCTCGCCCGCCATCGCGGAGAACGCCTCCGAGCAGGCGGACTTGGCGACGGCCGCGGACCGGCTCAGCTCCGACGAGCCCTCGACGGCCGCGAAGGCCGCGCCGAGTGCGGCCGAGCGCGCCGACTCCACCAGCACGTACGCGTCAGCGAGCCGGTGCTTCACCGCCTGGAAGGAACCGATGGGCCGGCCGAACTGGACACGGTCCTTGGCATACGCGACCGTGAGTTCGAGACAGCGTTCGGCCGCGCCGACCTGCTCCGCGGCGAGCGCCGCGCAGGCCAGGTCCAGTACGTGCCGCAGCACCCGGTCGCCCTCTCCGTCGGTGCCGATGAGCCGGCCCTCGGCGCCGTCGAGGACCACGCGCGCCTGTGGCCGCGTCAGGTCCATCGTCACCACCGCCTCGCGGCGTACTTCCGCACCGTCCACGGCTACCTCGAAGAGCGAGACCCCGGCCACCGTGCGGGCCGCCACGAGCAGCACATCGGCCTCTGTGCCGTCCAGCACGTGCTCCTTGGTTCCGGTGATCCGCCAAGTGCCGCCGTCGCCGGGGACGGCGACGGCCCCGGCCCGGATCGCCGCCGGGTCCCAGGAACCCTGCTCGGCCCACGCCAGCGTCCCCATCGTGCGGCCCTCGGCGAGCCGCGGCAGCAACCGGGTGCAGGCCGCCGCGTCACCGGAGGCGAGCAGCGCCTGCACCACGAGCACCGCGGAGCCGAGAAAGGGGACCGGGCTCAGCTCCCGCCCCAACTCCTCCATCACGACGTGGACTTCCGCCGCTCCGCAGCCCGCGCCGCCGTACTCCTCGGGGACGGCGAGCCCCGCGACGCCGATCTGCCCGGTCAGCGGACGCCAGGCCGCCGCACCCTCGTAACGTGCGAGCAACGACCTTACTGCGGACCGCAGTTCCTCCTGTTCATCCGTCAGTCTCATATGTCTGCTCCCTGGAGAACGCGGGCCCGGCACGCGGCGGGGGTGCCCCAGGCATCGCGCAGCGGGCGGGCCTTGCGGATCCACAACGACAGGTCGAGCTCGTCGGTGTAGCCGAGGGCGCCGTGCAGTTGCAGGGCCGTGCGGGACGCGGCGTAGGCGGCCTCGCCCGCCCTGACCTTGGCCGCCGCGATCTCGCGGCCCGACGCCCGGCCGGAGGCCAGGGCCAGGGCGGCCGAGTGGACCAGCGGCTGGGCGAATTCGAGGGCGAGGAGGGTGTCCGCCAGCCGGTGCTTCACCGCCTGGAAGGAACCGATGGCCACCCCGAACTGGGTGCGCTGCCGGACGTATTCGACCGTGCGTGCCAGCAGGGCGCGGCCCAGCCCGAGGGCCTGGGCGGCGGTGGCCAGCGCCGCGACGTCGGCGGCGTATGCGGCCGCGGCGACCACCTCGGGCCCCCGCGCCAGCACGGTTCCCCCAACCGGCCGGGCCGGCCGTCGGGCCGGGTCGGCGGACGGCTGGACGGGGCCCGCCGAATCGGCCAGGCGCAGGGTGTCGCCGTCCACGACGAAGACGGCGTCGGCGGCATCGGCGTCCAGGGCGTAGGGGCTGTCGGGGGAGAGCAGGCAGAGCGAGGCGACCGTCTTGCCGGAGGCGATCACAGGCAGCCAATCGGTGGCAGCGGCCTCGTCGCCGAGCCGGTCCAGGAGCGCGGCGGCGGCGACGGTCTCGACGACCGGTCCGGGGACGGCGTGCCGTCCCAGTTCGGTGAAGGCGACGGCCAGTTCGAGCGGGAGCGGGCCGAGGCCGTCGTGCTGCTCCGGTACGGCGAGGGCGAAGACCCCGGCCTGCGCGAGCCGGTCCCACAGCGCGCGCCCGGGTCCGTGGTCGCCGGACGCCCAGGCCCGTACGGCACCCATGGTGTCGTACGACCCGAGCATGCCGTCCAGGGTGCGGGCGAACTCCCGCTGTTCGTCGTCCAGGAGGAACCGCATCACCGGCGTCCCTTCGGCAGGCCGAGCAGCCGCTCGGCGATGATGTCGCGCTGGATCTCGTTCGTTCCGGCGTAGATCGGCCCGGCGAGGGAGAAGGTGTAGCCCTCGGCCCAACTGCCGTGTCCGGGCGCCTCCTCGGCGCCGTCGGACAGCTCGCCGTACGGACCGAGGAGGTCCAGGGCGGTTTCGTGCAGGGCGATGTCGAGCTCGGACCAGAAGATCTTGTTGAGGCTGGACTCGGCGCCGATCGCGCCGCCGCCTGCCAGGCGCGAGGCGCCCGCGTAGGTGAACAGCTGGTAGGCGCGGGCACCGATCACCGCGTCGGCGACCCGGTCGCGCAGAGCCGTGTCGGCGGGGTCGGCCCGCTCCCGCCACAGCGCGGTCAGGCGGTCGGCGGCCGCGGTGAAGCGGCCGGGGCTGCGCAGGGTCAGGCCGCGCTCGTTGCCCGCGGTGCTCATCGCCACTCGCCAGCCCTGCCCGGGCTCGCCGATCACGTCTTCGTCGGGCACGAACACGTCGTCGAGGAAGAGTTCGGCGAAGGCGGGCTTGCCGTCCAGCCGGCCGATGGGCCGTACGGTCACGCCGTCGGCGTCCAGCGGGAACATCAGATACGTCAGGCCCTGGTGCGGCCTGCGGGCATCCGGGTCGCTGCGGAAGAGGCCGAAGGCCCGGTCGGCGAAGGCGGCCCGCGAGGACCAGGTCTTCTGGCCGCCCAGCAGCCAGCCGCCGTCGGTGCGCACGGCCGTCGAGCTCAGGGAGGCGAGGTCGGAGCCGGACTCCGGCTCGGACCAGGCCTGGGCCCAGATGACCTCGCCGCTTGCCATGCGGGGCAGGATGCGGGTGCGCTGCTCCTGCGTACCGTGCTCGAAGAGGGTGGGGGCGAGCAGGTTGATGCCGTTCTGGCTGACCCGGCCGGGCGCGCCGGCCGCGTAGTACTCCTCCTCGAAGATCAGCCATCGAAGGATCGAACCGCCGCGTCCGCCGTACTCCTCGGGCCAGGAGACCACCGACCAGCGGTCCGTGAAGAGGGTGCGTTCCCACTGCCGGTGGGCGGTGAAGCCTTCGGCGGTCTCCAGGGAGGGCAGCGGGGTGCCGGGGACGTGCGCGGCGAGCCAGGCCCTGGCCTCGGCGCGGAAGGCGTTCTCCTGCTCGGTGAAATCGAGGTCCATCAGGATCCCGCCTTCTTCATCGCGCGGATGTCCATGCCGCCCAGCGCGTCGGGGGCGGTCTCGGCGTTGTGCGCGTGTGCGAGGTGGTGCAGTCCGAAGACCGAGTCCATGCCGGTGTGCAGACCCTGCAGGTCCTCGGCCTGGTTGACCGCGCGCTTGGTCAGGGCGAGCCCCATGCGCGGCATCTCGGCGATCCGGGTCGCCAACTCCTTGACATGTTCGGTCAGTTCGGCGCGCGGGACGACGCGGTTGACCATGCCGACCTCGTACGCCCGCTGGGCGCTCATCCGGTCGCCGGTGTACAGGAACTCCTTGGCGATGCGCGGCGGCATCACCCAGGGGTGCGCGAAGTACTCGACGCCGGGGATGCCCATGCGGACCACCGGGTCGGCGAAGAACGCGTCGTCGGAGGCGATGATCAGGTCGCAGACCCAGGCGAGCATCAGGCCCCCGGCGACGCAGGCGCCCTGCACCGAGGCGATGACGGGCTTGGGCAGTTCGCGCCAGCGGCGGCACATGCCCAGGTAGACCTCGGACTCGCGGGCGAAGCGGCTTTCGGCTCCGGCTTTGTCCGAGTGGTCCCACCACAGTCCGGCCTTGCGGTCGAACGGCAGATGGGCATCCCGTTCCGGCGTGCCGATGTCGTGGCCCGCGGAGAAGTGCTTCCCCGCTCCGGCCAGGACGACGACCTTGACCTCGTCGTCGTCGGCGGCGCGGTAGAAGGCCCGGTCCAGGGCGTAGGTCATCGCGGAGTTCTGGGCGTTGCGGTAGTCGGGCCGGTTCATGGTGACGGTCGCGACCGGGCCTTGCCTCTCGTAGCACACCGGTTCGTCATGGGCAGCGGTCATCGGGCCCCCTCCTTCCCTAACAAGTGTTTGGTAGACTACCGTACGGCCATGAGCAGCGTCGAGGAGTTCCGTGCCGAGTTCCGCAACTGGCTGGCCGCCCACCTCACAGGGGAGTTCGCGAGCCTGCGTGGCCGCGGCGGCCCGGGCCGGGAGCACGAGGCATTCGCCGAACGGCTCGCCTGGGAACGGCACATGGCGGCCGAGGGCTGGACGTGCGTGGGCTGGCCGAAGGAGTACGGCGGCCGGGGCGCGACCCTGGAGCAACAGGTCGCCTTCCATGAGGAGTACGCCCTGGCCGACGCCCCCGCCCGGGTGGGCCACATCGGGGAACAGCTGCTCGGCCCCACCCTCATCGCCTTCGGCACGCCCCAGCAGCAGGAGCGGTTCCTGCCACCGATCGTGGAGGCCCGGGAGCTGTGGTGCCAGGGATACAGCGAGCCGGACGCCGGTTCCGACCTGGCGAACGTACGGACCCGCGCCGAGCGGGATGAGGGGGGCACCTCCCGCTCGAGCGGAGCCGAGAGTGGGGGAGATTGGGTTGTCACCGGGCAGAAGATCTGGACCTCACTGGCCCACGAGTCCGACTGGTGTTTCGTCGTCGCCCGCACCGAAGCCGGATCGACCCGCCACCAGGGCCTGTCCTACCTCCTGGTGCCGCTGGACCAGCCGGGCGTCGAGATCCGGCCGATCAACCAGTTGACCGGCACCTCGGAGTTCAACGAGGTGTTCTTCGACGGTGCGCGCACCCGCGCCGGACACATCGTCGGCGCCCCCGGAGAGGGCTGGAAGGTGGCCATGGCCACCCTCGGCTTCGAGCGCGGGGTCTCCACCCTCGGCCAGCAGGTCGGCTTCCGCCGCGAGCTGGAGTCCCTCATCGAACTGGCCCGGCGCAACGGCGCGGCCGACGACCCGCTGATCCGCGACCGGCTCGCCCGCGCCTGGGTCGGCCTGGAGACCATCCGCTGCAACGCCCTGCGGATGCTCGACCAGGTTGCCGCGGGCGCCCCCGGCCCCGAGGCGTCCATCGGCAAGATCTTCTGGGCGACCTGGCACCGGGAACTGGGCGAGCTCGCCATGGACGTGTGCGGCGCCGACGGCATGCTGGCCGCCGGTCAGCCGTACGACCTCACCGACTGGCAGCGGCTGTTCCTCTTCTCCCGATCCGACACCATCTACGCCGGCTCCAACGAGATCCAGCGCAACATCATCGCCGAGCGCGTCCTCGGCCTGCCCAAGGAGGCCCGCCCATGACCACACCGCCGCCCTACGTGCCCGGCCACGCACTGCTCGACGGCCGCACCGCCGTCATCACCGCCGCCGCGGGTGCGGGCATCGGCGGGGCCACCGCCCGCAGATTCCTGGAGGAGGGCGCCCGGATCGTCATCGGCGACACCCATGCGCGCCGGCTGAAGGAGAGCGCCGAAGCGCTCGCCGAGGAGTTCGGCGCCGACCGGGTTGCCGCACTGCCGTGCGACGTCACCGACGAACAGCAGGTCGCGGCCCTCTTCGACCTCGCTCAGGAGCAGCACGGCCACCTCGACATCGTCGTCAACAACGCCGGACTCGGCGGCACCGCCGACCTGGTCGAGATGACCGACGAGCAGTGGTCCACGGTTCTCGACGTCACTCTGAACGGCACCTTCCGCTGCACCCGTGCCGCGCTGCGACGGATGAAGGAGCGGGAGCGCGGGGGCGTCGTCGTCAACAACGCCTCGGTGATCGGCTGGCGCGCCCAGCGCGGCCAGGCGCACTACGCCGCCGCCAAGGCCGGTGTGATGGCGCTCACCCGCTGCGCGGCCGTCGAGGCCGCCGAGTACGGCGTGCGCGTCAACGCCGTCGCGCCGAGCCTCGCGATGCACCCGCACCTGGTGAAGGTGACCACCCCCGAACTGCTGGCCGAGCTCACCGAGCGCGAGGCGTTCGGCCGCTACGCCGAGCCCTGGGAGGTCGCCAACGTGATCGTATTCCTGGCCAGCGGCTACTCCTCGTACATGACGGGCGAGACGGTCTCCGTCAGCAGCCAGCGGGCGTGACGGGTGATGACCGGATACCGAAGCGCAGCGCGCCCGGCAAAGGCGAGAAGACCACGATGAGCCCGTCCTCCGAGCGGCACAGCGAACTCTTGGCCACCGCCGCCGAGGTGTTCGCCGCACAGGGATACAACGCCACCACCGTCCGCAAGATCGCCGACGCCGCCGGGATGCTCGCGGGAAGCCTCTACTACCACTTCGACTCCAAGGAGTCGATGCTCGACGAGATCCTCTCCACCTTCCTGGGCGAGCTGTGGGCCGGGTACGACGCCGTACTCGCCGCCGGACTCGGCCCGCGGGAGACCATCGAGGCCCTCGTCACCGAATCCTTCCGGGAGATCGACCGGCACCGTGCCGCGGTCGCCATCTACCAGAAGGAGTCCAAGCACCTCTCCACCCAGCCCCGATTCCACTATCTCGCCGACTCGCAGGTGAAATTCGAGAAGGCGTGGCTGGCAACCCTGGAACGCGGCGTCGCCGCCGAGATCTTCCGTGCCGATCTGGACATCCGGCTCACCTACCGCTTCGTGCGCGACACCGTCTGGGTCGCCGCGTCGTGGTACCGGCCGGGCGGACAGCACAGCCCCGAGGAGATCGCCCGCCAGTACCTGTCCATGGTGCTGGAGGGCATCGCCCTGCGGGACTGACATGTCACTGTGAACACAGAACAAGGAGCAGTCATGGCCGAGGCCTATATCGTCGAAGCAGTCCGTACCCCGGTAGGCAGGCGCAACGGCGGGCTCGCCGCCGCGCACCCGGCCGACCTGGGAGCACACGTGCTCACCGCGCTCGTCGAGCGTACGGGCATCGACCCGGCGGCCGTCGAGGACGTCGTCTTCGGCTGCCTGGACACCGTCGGCCCGCAGGCCGGGGACATCGCCCGCACCTGCTGGCTGGCCGCCGGGCTGCCGGAGGAGGTGCCGGGCGTCACGGTGGACCGGCAGTGCGGTTCCTCCCAGCAGGCCGTGCACTTCGCGGCCCAGGGGGTGCTCTCCGGCACCCAGGACCTGGTCGTCGCCGGCGGCACCCAGAACATGTCGCAGATTCCGATCGCCTTCGCCAGCCGCCAGGCCGCCGAACCGCTCGGACTCACCGAGGGGCCGTACGCCGGCTCCGCGGGCTGGCGGGCGCGCTACGGAGACCAGCCGGTCAACCAGTTCCACGGAGCTGAGCTGATCGCCGCGAAGTGGGGCATCACCCGGGAGCAGATGGAGGAGTTCGCGCTGCGCTCGCACCAGCGGGCGATCCGGGCCATCGACGAGGGCCGCTTCGACCGGGAGATCGTCGCCTACGGCGACGTGACGAGCGACGAGGGCCCGCGCCGGGACACCTCGCTGGAGAAGATGGCCGGCCTGAAGCCGCTGGTCGAGGGCGGCCGGCTGACCGCCGCCGTCTCCTCGCAGGTCTCGGACGGGGCCGCCGCGATGCTCATCGCCTCCGAACGGGCCGTCCGCGAGCACGGCCTGACCCCGCGGGCCCGAATCCACCACCTCTCGGTGCGCGGCGAGGACCCGATCCGGATGCTGTCCGCGCCGATCCCGGCGACGGCGTACGCGCTGAAGAAGACTGGGCTCTGTCTCGACGACATCGACCTGGTCGAGATCAACGAGGCGTTCGCCTCGGTCGTCCTGGCCTGGCTGAAGGAGACCGGAGCTGACCCGGAGAAGGTCAATGTCAACGGCGGCGCCATCGCCCTCGGCCACCCCCTGGGCGCCACCGGCACCAAGCTGATGACCACCCTGCTGCACGAACTCGACCGCACCGGCGGCCGGTACGGCCTGCAGACCATGTGCGAGGGCGGCGGCCAGGCCAACGTCACCATCATCGAACGTCTCTGACGTGTCGTCAGGCAAGCATCCGTGCGGGGTGCGGTTCCCGGTCCGGGACGCCGCACCCCGCAC
>NZ_JBHVEE010000229.1:0-8891 GCF_042802415.1 Streptomyces sp. NPDC057486
TGCAACGTCGCACCCACGTCCGACGTACGGGTCGTGGTCATCGACTGCACCGACACCGGCGCATCCCCACCGACCGCCACCGACCCGACCTGGATGCGCCGCGAGGGGCGACGCATCGCGAGCGGCCGGGCCGGGAGCTCGGGGAGACCCAGTGCGACTGGTTCTCCAGAGGTCATGACGTCACCGGTTCCCGGAGACCGTTTCCCGCGCGGCGCGCAGGGATTCCTTCAGCGACCCCATCGTGGCGAGGACGGCGGTCGGCTCGTAGCCGCAGTGCGCCATGCAGTTGGCACAGCGCGGGTCCTTGCCGCGGCCGTACTTGTCCCAGTCGGTCTCCTCGATGAGTTCCCGGTACGTCGGGACGTACCCGTCGCTCATCAGGTAGCACGGTCTCTGCCACCCGAAGAGCGAGTAGTTGGGGATCGCCCAGGCCGTGCACGGGAAGTCCGCCTTGCCCTCCAGGAAGTCCAGGAAGAGCGGCGAGTGGTTCAGCCGCCAGCGGGCCCGGTTGCCGCCCGCGAAGGATTTCTTGAAGAGCTCGCGGGTCTGCTCGACGCCGAGGAAGTGCTCCTGGTCGGGTGCCTTCTCGTACGCGTAGGCGGGCGAGATCATCATCTCGTCGACCTTCAGATCGTCATTGAGGTAGTTGAGGACCTCGATGACGGTCTGCGGGGTGTCGGTGTTGAAGAAGGTGGAGTTCGTGGTGACCCGGAAGCCGCGCCGCTTGGCCTCCTTGATCGCCGCGACCGCCTCGTCGAAGACGCCTTCCTTCGCGACCGATTCGTCGTGCCGCTCACGCAGGCCGTCGATGTGCACGGCGAAGGCGAAGTACGGCGAGGGGGTGAATTTCTCGATCTTCTTGCGGAGCAGCATCGCGTTGGTGCAGAGGAAGACGTACTTCCTCCGCGCGACCAGCTGCCGCACGATTTCGTCGATCTGCGGGTGCATCAAGGGTTCGCCCCCCGCGATGGACACCATCGGGGCACCCGATTCCAGCACCGCGCCGACGGCCTGGGCCACCGGCATGCGCTGCTTCAGGACTCCGGCCGGATGCTGGATCTTTCCGCAGCCCTCGCACGCCAGGTTGCAGGCGAACAAAGGCTCCAGCTCGACAATCAGCGGGAACTTGTCCCGCTTGCGGAGCTTTTGTTCAAAGAGGTACGTCGCAACCTTGATGGTCTGACGGAGCGGCATGGCCATCTAGCTCACCTCCTGGGGAGCAGCAAAGATCGGTGCCATTCATAGAAAGCAGGTAGGACGGCACGAAGAACACGGAAGGCTGATATTCCACCGCGTACTGTGCCGATACGGACGAGCTCGTGCTCCGGAGCGTCCACGACCACCCGTACAGCCGCAACCGGACGCGACCCGGTGCGCACGGCGGTACGAAGAGTGGCGGCGGACTCCATGTCCACCGCGATCGCCCCGGTCGCCCACAGTTCGGCCCGCTCATGTCCGCGTACGACATGGCCGGAACCGGTCAGCGGGCCGATGTGGACGGTGCGGCTGGGCACCGCCCCGGCGAGTGCCTCGGCGAGCACATCCACGCCGGTACAGGCCGTCGACTCCCCGGCGTCCCGGGTCTCGTCGGCGACCACCAGGTCCCCGGGGTGCATGCCCGGTGCGAGTCCGGCACAGAACCCGGAGGCAATGACCGCGGAGCCGGGCGTCCGGTCCTGGGCGAGCGCGCGTTCCACGGCCGTCTCGGCGGCTTTCGGACCCATGCCCGTACGGAGCACGGTCACCGTGCCCGGGGCGTCGCCGGCCCGCCCTCTGCCGCTGCGCAGTGCCAGTTGCTCGATACCGAGCGCGCAGGCGATCAGCAGAGGCGCTGCGGGGCCGGGTGGCCCCGGGGTATCGCCCATCAGTCCCCCTCGCCGGTGGCCGTGCGAGCGGCGAAGGGGTCACCGTGCACGTACCGCCCGAGCGCGGTGAGAGGGAAGACCTGGCGGTAGAGGTGGTAGTTGATGGAGAAGTCCCAGGGGAACCCGGTGCCGGTGAAGTACGGCTCGTCCCAGGACCCGTCGGCCTGCTGGTTCTCGGTCAGCCAGGCGACGCCGCGGGACACCGCCGTGCTGTCCCGCCGGTCGGCGGCGAGGAGGGCGAGGAGGGCCCACGCGGTCTGGGAGGCAGTGGACGAGCCGTGCCCGATCCACTTCTCCTCCCGGTACGAGCGCAGGTCCTCGCCCCAGCCGCCGTCGTCGTTCTGGACGGACTCCAGCCAGCCAACCGCCCGGCGGATCGCCGGATGGGAGGCGGGCAGCCCGGCAGCGATCAGGGCCGGCACCACCGACCCTGTTCCGTAGACGTAGTTGACGCCCCAGCGGCCGAACCAGGCACCGCTCGCCTCCTGTTCGGCGAGCAGCCACTCGATACCGCGCCGGGCGGCGGGGTGGTCGGACCGCCCCTCCACGGCGAGCATCTCCACCACATGTCCGGTGACATCGGCGGACGGCGGGTCGATGACCTCTCCGAAGTCGCAGAACGGCAAACGGTTGGGAAACGGGCTGGTGTTGTCTGCGTCGAATGCGCCCCAGGCTCCGTTGCGGGACTGCATGCCGAGGTTCCAACGCACCCCGCGTTCGATGGCGGCCTCGATACTGGCCGGGTTGGGGTGCCGGACCCGGCGCAGTGCGAGGACCACCTCGGCGGTGTCGTCGATGTCCGGGTAGTTGTCGTTGTGAAACTCGAACGCCCATCCGCCTGGGTCCAGTTGAGGTCGACGCACGGACCAGTCGCCGGGCCTGACGATCTCCTCGCCAAGCATCCAGTCCGCCGCTTTGACGAGCGCGGGATGGTCGGGCCTGACTCCGGCATCGGCGAGCGCGATGGTGGCGAGGCAGGTGTCCCAGACCGGTGACTGGCAGGCCTCGATCATGCGGGCGCCGTCCTCGCGCCAGACTGCGAACCGGTTCAGCGAATCCAGTCCGGCCCGCATCACGGGGTGGTCGAGGTCGTAGCCGAGGAGGTGAAGGGCGATGACGGAGTACACGGCGGGCGGCTGGATGCCGCCCCAGCAGCCGTCGTTCTCCTGGCGTTCGATGATCCAGCGGGCGGCCACGTTCATGGCGATCCGGCGCAGCCGGCGCGGGGCCACCTTGTGGTAGACGTGCAACGCCTTGTCGAGACGCTGGAAGACACCGTCCCAACTGGCCGCCGGGGCGGGGCGCCTGGGCGGGTTCGGGACGAGCGGGTCGGTGTGCAGCTCGTCGAGGGCGAAGGGCGCGGGCCGTACCGGCCGCTTCGCCGAGACGACGGTCAGCGGCACAATGGTCTGCCGGGCCCAGCAACCGAAGTCGTAGATGTTGAGCGGGACCCACTTCGGGAAGAACATCAGCTCCGGTGGGAGCTCCGGCAGGTCGTCCCATTTCCACCAGCCGAAGAGGGCCAGCCAGATGCGGGTGAAGACGCGGCTCTCCGCGATGCCGCCCTGTTCCCGGATCCACCCGGAGGCTCGGGCCATGTGCGGCTCGTCCGGCCGGTCTCCGGCCAGTCGCAGTGCGACATAGGCCTCAATGGTGGCGGAGAGGTCGCCCGGGCCGCCGTAGAAGGTGGCCCAGGTGCCGTCGACGAGTTGCTCGCCGCGGATGAAGAGTCCGGCCGCCTCGACGGTGGCCGGGTCCTGAATGCCGAGGAACTGACGGAGCAGCAGGTCCTCGGCGTCCATCGTGACGTTGGTGGCGAGGTCGCCCTTCCACCAACCCTGGGCGTCCTGCCTGCCGAGGAGATGCTCCACCGAGCGTTCCGCGGCCCGCCGCGCGGCGGCGAGCACATCGTCCGCGGCGATGGTTGATTCGGTCGGTTCGCTGGCCGAGGCTGCGCGGGGGTTCACAGCCCCGGTGCTTCCGTCGGTCGTCGCTGTCATGGCTTCCCCTTCGTGCAGTTGGTCCTCTGCTGTGCTGGGGTCTCCGTCGGCCGGCGCCCCCTACGGGCACCGGCCGGCGACTGCGAGTCATATGCGAATGGTGATCATCTCTTTCGTACGACGACGAAGTCCGCGAGCGCAGTGAGCTGCGCCCGCACGGTTTCCGGCATGTCGACACCGTGCAGCGCCTCGATGGCGACCGCATGCTGCCGACGGGCCTCCTGGGCGGTCCACTCCCGGCCGCCCGCCTCCTCGATGAGCGCCGCCCGGGCGGCGAACTCCTCCTCGGAGAAACTGTCGAAGTCGCTGCTCTTGGCGTCCGCAGCAAGCAGTTCACCGAGGCGCTCCGAGGCCGGTCCGCCCGCGGCGAGCGCGGCGACGACCGGCAGGGACTTCTTGCGCTGACGCAGATCGCTCCAGGTCTGCTTGCCGGTGGACTCCGGGTCGCCCCAGATACCGAGCAGATCGTCGACGGCCTGGAAGGCGAGGCCGAGGTGGTAGCCGTACGCCTCCAGGGTGTCGGCGGTGCGGTCGTCGGCGCCGCCGAGCACCGCGCCGATGGACACGGCGCAGGCGAGCAGGGCACCCGTCTTGTTGCCCTCCATCTCCAGGCACTCCTCGACGGTGACCCGCTCGCGGTGCTCGTAGGAGATGTCCTGGGCCTGCCCGTCGATGAGCTTGCGGCTGGCGGTGGTCAACCGACGGGCCGCACGGCCCGCCTCGACCGTGCCGAGCTCCAGCAGGATCTCGTTGGCCAGCGCGAAGAGCGCGTCGCCGACCAGGATCGCCTGGGCGGGGCCGTGCACCTTCCACACGGTGTCGCGGTGACGGCGCTGCTCGTCGCCGTCCATCAGGTCGTCGTGCAGCAGCGAGAAGTTGTGCACGAGTTCGACGGCGACGGCGCCGGGGATGCCTGCCTCGGCGGCGGCGCCCGCCGCCTCCGCGGACAGCAGGGCGAGCGCCGGGCGGACGGCCTTGCCGCCGTCGCCGTCGGCGGGGCGGCCCTGAGCGTCGATCCAGCCGAAGTGGTAGGCGGCGACGGTGTCCATGGGCGGTGCGAGCCGGTCAACGGCGGCCCGGAGCACCGGAGCGGACATGGCCCGTCCGCGCTCCAGAAGCGCGGTGACGTCCGCGGTGTCTGCCACGGTGTCAAAAGCCGGATTCGCCGGGGTCACTGACTCTCCTCTTGTTCCGGTGGTACTGCTCATGCCGCCTCCTGCAGCGGATGTTCATGGGTGCGGCCGAGCGAGGAGAGCGCGGCGCCGGCGGCGCTGAACCCGCTGCGGACAGCGCCCTCCATGGTCGCGGGCCAGCCCGTGGCCGTCCATGCTCCGGCCAGAAGGAGGCCGGGGGTACGAGTGCGGGTCCCGGGGCGCAGCCGGCCGACGCCGGGGGCGGGGGCGAAAGTCGCCGTCCGCTCACGGGTGACGAAGAAGTCCCTGATGCCGGCTCCGCGGGCGGCGGGGAGCAGCCGCTCCAGTTCGGGCAGGTAGCGACGGCGCAGTTCGGCGACGGGCAGGTCGATCTCGTCGTCGGCCGCGGACTGGGAGATCGCGAGGTACTGCCCCGGCCCGGTGAGTCCGGAGGCGTCCGTACGGTCGAAGACCCACTGGACCGGGGAGCCGAGTGCGGCGAAGAACGGGCGGCGCAGCACCTTGCGGTCGTAGACGACGTGCACATTGAGGATCGGCGAGGTGCCGATGTCGAGCAGCCTGTCCGGCGCGTCGAGTGCGCCCTCGGGCAGCAGCCCGTGGGTCTCCCGCTGGGGAACGGCGAGGACGACGGTGTCCGCCTCGATCCGTTCGGCGCCCGCGTCGACGATCCAGCGTCCGTCCTCGGTACGGGAGAGGCCGTCGGCCTTGGTGCGCAGCTCGGTCCGTACGCCCGCGGAGTCGAGCGCCTTGCGGGCCTGCGTGTCGTGGACCTCGCCGAGCGGCACGCTCGCCCAGCCGATGTCGGCGGCGCCGGGCTCGGAGAGAAGTCCGGTCTTGAAGACCTTCGCGGCGAGGGCCAGCGAGGAGTTCGGTGCGGTGGCGTTGAGTGTGGCGACGCCGACCAGGTCCCAGAGGGCCTCGATGGTGCGCGGGGACTGTCCGTGCCGGGCCAGCCAGCTGCCGAAGTCGACGGTGTCGAGCGCCGGGTCCTCCGGGTCGAGGCGGCCGAGTGCCAGCGCGGCACGTCCGACGGACGCCCGTTCGGCGAGCGAGAGATGCGGATAGCCGGCGAGTCCCGCGGCGAGGTGGAACGGGACCGGGAGCGCATTGCGGCGCAACCGTCCGAGCCGGGGCCCCGAAGAGCGTCCGACATCGAGAACGGGCACGTCCAAACGGTTTTGCAGGGGTGCCAGACGGGCGCCGTCGACACGGTCGAGGAACCAGCGGTACGCGGTGCAGCAGCGCAGATAGACATGCTGCCCGTTGTCGACCGTCAGTTCGCCGCGACGGAAGGAGAAGGCGAGTCCGCCGAGCCGGGGCCGCCCTTCGAGCAGAGTCACGTCAAGCCCGGCATCGGCGAGACGCAGGGCCGCGGTGATGCCGGCGAGTCCGCCGCCGATCACGACGGCGCGGGAGGAGCGCAGGGCCTCGTCGGTCATGCGTCCTCCCTCCGTTTCCGCCGGGTCGAACCGGCTGGGCTGGTCATGTCGGTCAGGCACGTCGTTTCAGTCAGGGACGCGTCATCCCGTCGGAGGGTTGCCCGCCGACGAGACCGGTTGTCCGTGATGCACATGTTGCGCGAGTTGTCCGCGATACGCATCAGACACGCCCCCGGGCCGTCCGGCGCGAAATGTACCGCGCGTCCAGACCCGACAGGCCACGCACCGCGACATACGCCTTCTCGTGACCCGGCAGCGAGACCCGCCCGCGCAGCACCGCCTCCGGGTCACGCTCGATCCGGTCGAGCAGCCGCCGGTAGATACCGGCCATGGCGGCGACGCAGGCGCCACTGCGGCGGTCCAGCATGGGCAGCAGCCGGTAGCCCTCGGCGAAGAGGGCACGCGCGCGCCGGACCTCGAAGTGGACCAGCCCGGCGAAGTCCGAGCCCGGCGGCGGTGTGGCCCGGTGGAAACCGGCGGAGCAGCCGAATTTGGCAAGGTCGTCGGAGGGCAGATACGTACGCCCGTTGCCCGCGTCCTCGCGGACGTCCCGGAGGATGTTGGTGAGCTGCAGGGCGAGGCCGAGCGTGTCGGCGTACTCCGCGGCCCGGTCCGCGCCGGGCGCACCCGGTTCCGTCCCGAAGACGCCCAGGCTGAGCCGCCCGATGGCTCCGGCGACACACCGGCAGTAGACCTTGAGGTCGTCCCACGTCTCGTACGTCGCGCCGCGCACGTCCATCAGCACGCCGTCGATCAGCTCGTCGAGCCCACCGAGCGGCAGCGGAAACCGGCGCGCGGCGTCGGCGAGCGCGACAGCCACCGGGTCGGTGTCGTCCTCCTCGATCGCGCCGTCCCGGATCCGGCCCAGGAGTGTGCGGGTGCCCTCCAACCGGGTCCGCTTGGTCTCCTGGTCCAGCTCTCCGTCGCCGATGTCGTCGACCCGGCGGGAGAAGGCGTACAACGCCGACATGGCCTGCCGCTTCTCGGTGGGCAGCAGCCTGATTCCGTACGCGAAGTTACGCGCCTGCTGTCCGGTGACGGCCTCGCAGTAACTGTATGCGGCCTGTACCGGCGCCGACATGTACGTCGTCTGTCCCTCCACGGTCCGGCTCACCCCTCTCTACGCGCTCTTCGCAAGACAACTCCCACCTCGCGCAGCAGGCTGGGCTTGGTGGACTTGGGCGGTCCGGGCAGTACGTCGAACCCGGCGGCCGCGATCGCGGTGAGGGCGGCCCGCCCCCCTCCCACAAATCCGGCGAGAAGCAGCTTGAGCCTGCCGTGGACGCTACCCACGAGGGGGGTGCCTTCATTCAGCAGGTTCCGGGCGCGTTCTGCTTCGTATGCAACCAGTGCGCGCACCGATGCGCCCCCGGAGGGGGTTGCGAGGTCGGCCTCGGTGACATGGAACCGGGCCATGTCCTCGGCCGGCAGATAGATCCGGTCGCGACCGAGATCCTCGGTGACGTCCTGGAGGTGCTCGACGATCTGCAGGGCGGTGCAGACGGCGTCGGAGCGGCGGATCCGCTCGGGGCTCGCGGTCCCGGTGATGCCGAGGACCAGCCGGCCGACGGGATTGGCTGAGAGCTCGCAGTAGGCGAGCAGTTCCTCGTACGTCCCGTACCGCCGGACCTTCTGGTCCTGCCGGTTCGCCTCGATGAGCCCCAGGAACGGTTCGGGGGTGAGCGAGCAGCGCCGCACGGTGGGGCGCAGTGCGCGGAGCAGCGGGTGGCGCGGGCCGTCGCCGGCGGGGTCGAAGACGCGGTGCAGATCGGTCTCGAAGGCGTCGAGCATCGCCAGCCGGTCATCGGTCTGTGCCGGATCGAGTCCGAGGTGGCGGGCGTCGGCGCCACCGGGGGCGAGGTCGCCGTCGCCGATGTCGTCGACGAGGCGGGCGTACCCGTACACGGCCATCAGATCGTTACGCCACGCGCGCGGCAGAAAGAACGGGGCCACAGGAAAGTTCTCGTCCGCGGCCTTGTCGAGCGTGGCGGGGACGGCGGCGTCATTCCGCGCCTGCCGGGTTCGATTCACCACGGACCGCCCGACGCGGGGACGGCATATACACCTCGGAGCTGGAGATTTTCCGTCATTGCCGTCACATCTCCCGTTCTACACTGCCGACCCAAAACATCCCATTCCGGACACGCCGCCCGCTCTCCCGAGTGCGGAGGACCGTCTAGGGTCGGTACTCCCAGGCGGTATCGCCCCACTTGCCACGAATCAGCACCGGTACAGCTTACGTTGTACAACTCTCAGCCATACGCCCGGGTGCAGTGCGCACTGCAACAACGCTGCCTTTCCCGTCAACCTTCCCCGTGCGCAAGGAAATTGACGTCATCCGACGGGAGGAGATCGCCCCTGGCGTGGCGCAGAGCCCGGTGCAAGCGCGCCGGATGCCCACGATCCGGACACGGCAGCGGCCTCCGCCGGAAC
>NZ_JBHVEE010000230.1:0-8521 GCF_042802415.1 Streptomyces sp. NPDC057486
TCGGCCGCGTGCTCCAGGAACTGCGGCGGTACGAAGAAGCCCTCGACGCCCACCAAACCGCCCGCAACCTGTACCAGCAGACCGGCGACACCCACGGCGAAGCCGCCACCTGGAACAACCTCGGCCGCGTGCTCCAGGAACTGCGGCGGTACGAAGAAGCCCTCGACGCCCACCAAACCGCCCGCAACCTGTACCAGCAGACCGGCGACACCCACGGCGAAGCCACCACCTGGAACAACCTCGGCCGCGTGCTCCAGGAACTGCGGCGGTACGAAGAAGCCCTCGACGCCCACCAAACCGCCCGCAACCTGTACCAGCAGACCGGCGACACCCACAGCGAAGCCGCCGCCTGGAACAACCTCGGCACCGCCTACCGTGGTCTCGAGCGCTTCGAGGAGGCCGTCGCGGCCGGGCAGCGGGCTGCTGAGATGCTGGCCGCGGCAGAGGACTGGTTCCGTACCGGTGAGGCATGGGGCGAGCTGGCCACCACCCTCACCGCAGCCCACGCCGATCCCCAACAGGTGACCGACGCCTGGAACCACTCCGCCACCGCGTACACCCAAGCCGGCGCAGAAGAGGAAGCCACCACCTCCCGCACCAACGCAACAAGCACAGGCGCAGGCACAGGCACCGACACCCCGGAACCGTAACGACCTCCCACCACTCCCCTCGCCAGCAATGCTGACCAGCCGAAGGGGCAGGACAGCCCAACTACGGCGACCGAGTGCGTCAGCCAGCCACCCCAGGCGCGCGCAGACCCGGAATTCACGCGTCAGGCCGGAATGGAGATCTCAGGAAATGCTACTCGATCCAGAGGTAAAGAGCGATGTGGAACGAGTTCGATGGGATTTCGTTCCGCTTGTAAGCGTCGGCCCTCTGCGATTCGGCATGGTGCGAGATCAGGTGATCGACGCCGTCTCTGCTGGCGAGCCAACGTACAGCGAAGGTCCTGCCGCCGGTGGATTCGATTTCTTCTACGAGGCTGGCGTGACGGTCTATTATGACGCGCAGGGCGAATTGGCCTGTGTGGCAGTCGACCCTTTCTGCGGCCCCCTTGTTTCCGTCAGGGGTTTCCAGCTCACACACCGCCTCCCCTCGGAAATTGGCGCATGGATGAGGCGTGGGGAAGCGTGGGAGTTCCGCTTGAACCGACGTGGTGAGCCATCGTTTGAAGAGGTTGGGTTGGTGCTGCGTGGAAAGCAAGGAGGCGACTTCATTCGCAGTCGCCCAGTCTTTGTTTCGCGTGAATGGGCTGCAGGTTTCGCTAACGGAGAAGAAGGATTCATTCCATCGCGGGAGTGGCAAGAATAGGAATTAAATGATTGGACCGGACGGGCGTCAAGACGAAACTGGCGACGGACTGTCGTTCCCGCACTGACGGGCGATGCGTGGCGGCGTTCGTCCCATCACGTCGATGCGGTGGCGGCTGCCCCTCGATGCCCAGGGCCTTGACGCCCCGTGATCCGGCCTACATGCCATGGTTCGAATCGACAGCGAAGACAGAGTGAGTGACAGTCAACTGCCGTTTCGGTGGCAAGGCGCACCGTCTCCGACGGGGTTACGTGGTAAGGGCAGACAGAGGCAGTCGCTGTTGAGGTTCCGGCGTGACCCACATGCCGAATACACCTGAGCCCCAGACGGCGTTCACCGCTGTTCGCGGAGCGTCCAGACGATGTCGTAGTCCGCATGATCGCGGTAGGCCATACTCTCGGCGATGCCGTAGGGGTCGCCCCGTCGTAAATCTCCCGCATCGTCAGCGGCGAACGCCTGCCCTCGTGGAAAGTCCCGCAAGCTCGCCGTCGAACTCGGAGAGGGGTACCGCACCGTGGAACGGACCCAGCCGGCGCAGCCGGGGGGAGGGTTCCAGGCCCAGCTCCTCCACCAGGATGTCCCGCAGCCGCCGGTAGGCCTCCAGCGCGCGCCAGCCGGGATGACCCCGACCCCGCACACGGCTCCCACCAGGATGAATGCGTTTTCGGCAAGGACAAGTGCTCAACCGGGACGCCTGCGCCCCGGCCGACGGTCCGGACTGTGCCCCCGACGCCCCACGCCGCCAGCCGTGAGGTACCTTCGCGCAGGTCAGCCAGTGGTGACAACAGCCCCTCACTGCCCCGCCGTCCAGAACAGGCGTCCCGTGACCAACCCGCCCGACAGCAGCCAGTCCATACAGTCCGTCAGGACCTCTACGGTTCGGATCCGTAGGCGCCCGGTCCTCGCCGCCGTCCTCCTGGCCGCCCTGCTCACCGCCTGCGGTAGCAGCCCCGACGAGCCCGGAGAACACGCTGTGCCCACCAGTCCCGTCGGCTCGGGGGTGGTCGACGGCACCGTGCCGAGCCCGCCCGACCGCACCGTCTCGGGACTGCGCGACGACACCCGCCACGTCACACGGAAGACCACCACGGGCACCCGGCCGCGCATGGTCAAGCGCTGCACGTCCCGTGTAAGGAGGGTCAAGCACACCTCCACCAGCGGCACGGGCCACCGGAAAAGGACCCGGACCTGGTACACCGACGACTCCTACAAAGACTGCAAGAACGTCCAGCAGGGCACCACGAGCTACACCCGTGTCGTGCGCCGGGCGCGCTGGTGCGTCGAACTCGACAATGTCGGCGGCAACTCCACCGAGGACGACGTCTGGTACGAGGTCGAGTCGGACGTCTACCGCAAGGCCACCCAGCTCAAGGAGGGTGCCAAGCTGTCCTTCACTCCGCTGCGCAGGGGCTGCTGACTCACGTAGGCCGGTCGAGGTAGTCCACGTACTCGTGGAGGGTTCCCGTCGAGTCGATCTCGCCTGCGGATCCTCAGGCGCCTTCTCCGCGCCGGGATGTCGATCACTTCGGTCAGCGGGCGGAGTGGAGCGGCCTGGCCCAGGGCCCGGTGTGGCCGATGTCCATCGTAGAAGGTCTCGAACTCATCGAGCACGTGCAGGAGATGGTACTGGTTCCAGATCAGGATCCGGTCGAGGAGCTTGCGGCGGCAGTTCTGGATCCAGCGCTCCATGATGGAGCTCATTCGCGGTATACGGATCCCGGTCTTGGCCACTTCCAGGCCCGCGTCGGCGAACAGGGCGTCGAAGCCGACGCCGGATGAGGAATCTGGCGCGGCTGCCGGCGTCCTCGAGGTCCATGAGCAGGTTCCATCCGAGCTGGACGAGCCAGTCCGCCGTGGGGTGGGCAGTGGCGCCCAGGATCCGGATGCGGCGCGTGGTGTGCTCGATGACGGCGAAGACGTACAGGCGCGCCCCGGTCAGGGTGCGGACCTCGAACAGGTCGCAGGCCAGCAGCGCCTCGGCCTGGCCGCGCAGGAACTCGGCCCAGGTCGTGCTCTGCGGCTCGGGCGCGGGTGGAATGCCATGCTCCTTGAGGATCTCCCAGACGGTGGATGCGGCGCCTTGATCCCGAGGGCCGCGAGTTCGCCGTGGATCCTCCTATACCCCCACGGCGGGTTTTCCCTGGCCAGGCGCAGCACCAGGGCGCGGATCGACCGTACGGTGGGTGGTCGTCCTCGGCGATGTGGTCGGCTCGCCGCGGCGTGGCGGCGCTTGAGTAGATTGCGGTGCCACCGCAGGATCGTGTCCGGCTGCACCAGCAACAGCAGGCGTCGCAGTTTGTCCGCCGGTAAGCGGTGAAGGTGGGCTTGCCGACCTGGCGCTGCAGGGCCAGCAGTTGATGACGGAGCGCGAGGATCTCGATGTCCTTCTCGTGTCCGCTCATCGTCAGCAGGCGCAGGATCGCCAGGATGTTGGTCGCAGCGAGGAAGGCCAGACGCAGCAGCACGACAGTTCATGATGCCGTCCCGACGCCGAGCGGGCGACCAATTCGCGATGATCGCCCCGAGCCGCGTAGATCAGCGATCAAGGCTGTGACCTCGGCGGATGACTATTCGGCACCCGCAGGGCTGCCGGGATGCTGGCCGTGGCAGAGGACTGGTTCCGTACCGGCCAGGCATGGGGCGAGCTGGCCACCACCCTCACCGCAGCCCATGCCGATCCCCAACAGGTGACGGACGCCTGGAACCACTCCGCCACCGCGTACACCCAAGCCGGCGCAGAAGAGGAAGCCACCACCTCCCGCACCAACGCAACAAGCACAGGCGCAGGCACAGACACCGACACCGACACCGACACCCCGGAACCGTAACGACCTCCCACCCCCTCGCCAGCAATGCCGACCAGCCGAAGGGGCAGGACAGCCCACCTACGGCGACCGAGTGCGTCAGCCAGCCACCCCAGGCGCGCGCAGACCCGGAAATCACGCCGCGACCGGCTCACGGACGAGCATCTGCACTCGCCGCGCTCCGACTCGACTGGGCTTGAGGAGGCGGGCGCCGACTCCCGGGCCGATGCCAGGAAAGCTGAGCATGACCGGGGCATCGGGGTGGGTGCGGAAGGTCCGCTCAACCGTCTTGGCGAGCTCGTCGACGGCGTTCAGCCGGACCAGCAGGGCCTTGGCCTGGGTGCCCATCGCTTGCTCCACCGCGGGCAGCTGGCGGGCGGCCGACTGCCGGACCACACCCGTCCCGCCCCGGCAGACACCGTCCGCCGGGCCCGTCAGAGATCCAGAACCTCTAATTGCTATCGAATTAGAGGTGTCGGCGTCGGGAAACGGCTTGCCCACGGGGCCTGACCAGCGGAAACGGCCGGAATCCGAAACAAGGGGTTCACACCTGCGGTAGTACCTCCGGTGCAACCCCGGGCGCACCTCTCCAGCCACCTGTGCAGACACCTGTGGGCGCAACCCTCCCCAGCCCCGAACAGGCCCCGATCAGGGCGGCTTGCCCAAACCGGCTTGCCCAAACCGGCTTGCCCGGACCGCCCGACCATCCTGCAGCGGCAGCTGGGAAGCGTAGCGCGCATGGACCCGGGCCACGGCCGCCAGCAGCTCGCACGTGCGGGCGCAGGGCTTCCACCGTGGCTGATATCCACGGGCCGGCCGGTTCGGCATGACAGCGCCTCCCGATCGGTCAGGACGCCTCGGCGTCCCTTCCGCCGCGGACCGTTGATGACGCTCTTTGAATTTCCCCACCTGGCGCTCAGGGGTTCCCCAGACCTGCTCACCTGTTCCCCGCTCACGGCGCGCTGACCTGCGGACGGATGCCACTCGGGAGGGGCCGCCCGATAAAAGAGCGTCTTGTACCGGGGTGTGTTTGGTGACTAAGGCGCAGGCCTCGGCTTAGCCGTCGGTCGGCTGTTCCAGGAGCCAGGCGCGGACGTCCAACGCCTTCTCGATCTCCGGGTCCTGCGTGGCATGGTCGTGCTCCACCTCGGCGATCTGGCGACGTAGGTCGACGAGCTGGTCGATCGCCGAGACCGCCAGGTCGTGCCGGCCGGCGTCGATGCAGCACTGGGCGTAGCTCTGGAGGCCCCAGACCAGGTCGTGCACATGCGCCTCCGGCAGCGCCTGGGCGAGGTCCATGCGGAGCATCACGCACTCGGCGAACAGGGGCAGCGCCTCCTCGGCCGCGCCGGCGGAACTGACTTGGAGGCCCAGGTCGTGCAGGCTCATGGCAAGGTCCGCGCCGTAGGCCTCGGGTGACCGCTCGGCGAGGGCGCGCCGGATCTGCACCGCCTCGGCCATCGCGGTCAGCGCCTCGGCCCGTCGCCCCGACTGCTGCAGACAGCCCGAGAGGTTGTACAGGGCCCTGGCAAGGTCGTTCTCGTGCACGCCGGGGCGGGCCTCGGACAGAGCGCGGAACAGCCGTTCCGCCTCGGTGATCGCGGCCAGTGCCTCCTCGTGTCGTCCCACGTCGCCCAGCACGATCGCCAGGGTGTTGAGGCCGATCGCCAGTCCCGGCACATGTGCGTCGGGGTGAAGGTCGGCGAGGGCTCGGCGGATGTCAACCGACTCGCTGATCGGGACCGGAGCATCCTCGTACAGCCCCAGCCGGCTGTAGCGGTTCGCGAGGTTGTGCAGGGCGTCGGCGAGGCCGGGCAGGCAGCCCGGTTCCTCCTCGGCGAGGCCGCGCAGCAGGTCGACCGCTTCGGCGAGCGGTGCCAGGGAGTCCTCGTGGCGCCGTAGGGTCGCCAGGCAGGCCGACAGGGTGTTGAGGCTGCCGGCGAGGTCGAGCGCGTACAGCTCGGGGTCCTGGGCGGTGAGGTCGCGCAGGATATCCGTCGCCTCGGTGACGGCTTCCAGCGCCTCCTGGTGCCGTCCTGTGTCACGCAGCCGGTTGGCGAGGCGGTTGAGGCCGAGGGCAAGTTCCGCTCGGGCGGGCTCGATCGGGCTGTGCGCGGTGCTCCGTAGCAGGTCGACGCCTTCGACGACGGCTTCCAGCGCCTCCTGGTGGTGTCCGGCGTCGCCGTGCCGGTCGGAGAGCCCGAGCAGCGCCATCGCCAGGGCCACGGTGTACTGCTCCGGATCGTCCACCGCCGCCTGCCGGTAGCGCGGGATCAGGGCCTCGGCCAGGTCGAGCGCCACGCCGGAGAGCACTTCGGTGCTGACCGGCAGGGCGTTGCCGAGCACACGCAGCAGCTCTACGTCGTCGGACTCGTGTGCGATCCGTGCCAGGGCTGTCAGCAGCGGGGCCGGTGACTCCACGCGGGTGGCCACGGCGACCGCCGGCGCGGCCAGCGTGCGCGCATGGTCGACGCACCAGCGGGTCAGTGTGTCGGCCACCCCGGGTCCGAGGGTGCGGTGTGCGGCGGCGCGGGCGCACACCGTCAGCAGCGAGGTCGCCTCCTCGTACCCGATGTGTGGGATCAGTGTCTCCACGACGCGGCGGCGGTCGCGGTCGAGTACGAGGCGGCCCACCAGCCGTTCGGCGAGCCGGTCGGGTTGGAGGGGCCCGAAGGCCGTGTGCCGGTCAGCCGCGGGGTACAGGCCAGTCAGCCAGGCCCGTACGGCGTCGAGTCGATCCAGCGGTTGGTCGGAGAGGCCGGGCACGCGGGTGAGGAACGCGTCGACGGCCTGCCGATCGGGTGCCCCGAGGAGCGCCGCCGTGGCGATGGTGTCGATGAGGGTGGGCAGGCTCAGCCCTGGCAGCAGGCCCTGTGCGCGGGCCAGTGACTGCCACTGGCGGCGCTCGTGGTCGAGCACCCGGTCCTCGGGCCCGCGCGGTGCTCCGTGGGGCGGTTTGTCCGTCGGGTGCGTGGCGTCGAGCAGGTCGGCCAGTGCCGTCATCTGCACCGCCAGGACGGTTCGGTCCTCCGGGGCCGACCGGCGCTCCGCCCGGCCGAGCCGCGTTGCGGCCGCCGCCCAGTCCGCGTCGGGCATGCCGGGCAGGTCGCGCAGGGCGGCGGCGTAGGCGTCCACAGCCACCGTGTAGGGGTCAACGTCGTTCGGCTCCAGTAACGGCAGCCGGCGTACGACGGCCGTGTCTGTGAGGTCGGCGACGGCGTCCCCCGAGGCGGCCAATTCCTGCCACCAGTCGCCGCCGGTACGGGCGAGCAGCAGCACCTTGACGCGGCGTCCCCGGTGCGCGAGTTCGCTGAGCAGCGCGGCGAGTTGGTGGACTCGTCCCTCGGCGTAGTCGACCACGACTAGCGTCGGCACGACCACGTCGGCGATCACCGACAGCTGCTCGGGAGTGGCAGTGGCCCGCGGCCACACCACTGCCCAGGCGTCCCCGGCGAGCCGCTCGCCGAACTGCTGGGCCAGGCGGGTCTTGCCCTGTCCGCCGGGGCCGTGCAGCAGCCACACGCCCGTGCTGGGGAGAGCCGCCCAGGCCAGCAGCTCCTCCAGCTCTTCGTCCCGGCCGAGGAACGGTACGACGGCGCGGCGCGCGGTGAGCAGACCGGCAGGGGTGGGTGCCGTTGCTCCCCCTGGCGACGGATCGTCCAGCTCACGCAGTTCCACGCCCCGGCACACGGGCGATCCGCCGTGCTCGGCGAGTCGCGCGCGGAACTGGGGGTCGCGCAGCAGCACGTAGGCCGGTACGGCCTCCAGCGCGGCGTGCGCCCGTCCGGCCGGGTCTGCGGCGATCACGCCGGTCAGTAGATCGCCGCAGAACACGGCGGCTCCGGACAACCCACCCCACGGCGACGGACCCTCCGGCGGGTGGCCGTCCATCTGCATCACGTAGCGGTCGCCGACCATCTGGTCCCCCGCGTTGATCCGCCCAGACAACTGGCTGACCTCCACGGGCCGATCCGGGCGCTGCACCAGGTTCGGCACGCCCCAGCAGGCGCAGGAGATGCCGGTGCGGTGGGTGACGGTGCGCCCCCAGGGCACAGCCTCGCTGGTCGGCACCCAGTGCGGATCGTCGAGCAGCACCAGGGCCGCGTCGTCGCGCCCGCCCGGCGTACCGCACCACACGACGGTCCCCGCGAACTCGCCGGGCCGTCCGGGCCGGAACGCCGTGACCGCGCGGCCCTCGGCCCGCGCCACATGACCGGAGGTCAGCACGAGGCGCGGGCCCACGAGGTAGCCCGAGCCAGGACCATGCGAGCCGGTGACCGCCACCACCCTGTCCCAGTTCACGCCCGCGCCTCCTAGATGATCGATTCCAAGGGATCGCCTGCGCGCATAGAAGGAGGGAGTCCAACGTCAGTGTGTGAAGACAGAGTTGGACTCCCTCGCGACCG
>NZ_JBHVEE010000231.1:0-8386 GCF_042802415.1 Streptomyces sp. NPDC057486
CGGCCCGCCGTATCGGCCGGTCGTGGGGCGGGCCCGGCCACGCCCTCCGGCGGCGGCCGTCCCGCACAGACGTCAGCCCCCGGGCTGCCAGTCCGGGTGCCGGCCGCTCATGGCGATCGCCCGGTCGACGAGGGGCGCGTCGGACGGTACGGGGACCGGCGGTCCGAAGATGTCGGGCCGCGGGACGTCGTCGCGGGGCGTCAGCATGGCCAGCGACACCCGCAGGCTCGCCTCGTCCGCCTCGTACGCCTGCCCGGTGGACCGGGCCAGGTCCCATCCGTGGACGACCAGCTCGTTCAGTGCGACCATCGCGGCCACCTCGCCCGGCAGATCCACACTGCCCGCCCTGGTCATCCCCTGCCGGGCGGCAGGGTCGCGCCAGGCTGTCACCAGTTCGTCCAGCAGGGGCGGCAGTGCCTCCCGCCAGTCGTCGCCGAGGACCGGCAGTGCGGCGGCCGGTGAGCTGTCGGTCGTCGGCCCGAAATCCTTCCGCGCCGCGTCGCGGAAGGCCATGCTCAGCCCGACGAGATGGGCGAGCAGCTCCCGTACCGCATAGTCGGGACAGGGGGTGGGGTCGGCCAGCTGCTTCTCCTCGATGCCGTCGAGCAGTGCGGCGATCTGGCGTGCGGCAGGTCCCAGATCGGCCGTGGGCGTCGTCGTGTTTTCGGTATCCATACTCTTCAGACCGCTCCGGCACACGGAACTCATCGGTCCTCGCGAGGGGAGTCCACACCCCGCACCGGCAGATGCGGAACGTACCGCCCCATCCTCTTGTCGTGGACCCGCCAGCAGTGTCATATAGGTCCAGACCATTGCTGCCGGATGGAAGGCAAGACCGTGCAACGCCCCCACGTACACGCCGCGTTGGCCACCTCCGCCGCCCTGCTCCTCGCCACGCCGACCGCCTGCGGCGGGACCGCCGACGCCGCCGACACACAGAGACCGACCGCGCCCGGCGGGGTGACGGCGCAGGCGAGCAGCGCCACCTCCGTCCACGTCATGTGGAACCGGTCCTCCGACAACAGGGCGATCACCGGCTACGAGGTCCACCGCACGGGCAAGCGGGTCACGTCCGTCGCGGCGACCCGGCAGATGACCGATGTCGGCGGACTGACCCCCTCGACCGCCTACACCTTCACCGTCCGGGCCCGCGACGCCGCCGGGAACCTCTCCGCCCCGAGCAGGGCCGTCGCCGTCACCACCCCCGCGCCCACGCCTGCCGACCACGGGCCGCCGACCCGCCCGGTCGAGCTGCGCGGCAAGGCCGACGGCGGACGGTCGGCCACCCTGTCCTGGGGAGGTTCGACGGATGACGTGGGCGTCACCTCGTACGACATCTACCAGGAGGACTCCCGTATCCACAGCGTGCCCGGCACACAGACCACGGCCCACCTCACGGGGCTCCGCCCCGGGACCGTCTACACCTTCACCGTCCGGGCCCGCGACGCCGCCGACACGTCCTCGCCGGACAGCAACGACCTCGAACTCACCACCCCGTCGGCCCCGGGCGCCCCGGCGAACACCGCTCCCACCGAGCTGCGGACCGACAGTCGGGTGCAGGGCGAGGAGTACGTGATCGACCTCGACTGGAAGCAGCCGGACACCGGCGGCGAGATCCCCGCGTACCAACTCTTCATCGACGGCCGGCTGACCAGCACGATCGTGTGGGGCGGCAAGCCGCCCGAGGGGTGGGCGAGCTACCGGCTGACCGTCGGCGACCCGCGCGGCACGCGGTACTCGATGAAGATCCGAGCCAAGCTCCCGGACGGGAAGTGGGGTGACTTCTCCGCCCGGCGCACCGTCGTCCTCGGCGGCTGACAGGGACGCACGCGGACGGACGGGGCGAGCGGGAAGCCGCACCGAACGGGCCATCGATCCAGGAAGCCTCCCGTTCGGGGGTCACGCCTTGAGGGCACGGCCACCGAACCCGCCGCCCGCGGCGGCCCGTTGCCACCAGGTATCCAGCGCCGCCGGATCCATGGACCCCCACTCCGGTGTGGCTTCCACCAGGGCCTGCCCCAGTCGCCGCCCCAGCTCCACCATGGCCCGGCCGGCCGCGGCGCGCTCGGAGCCGTACGTACGGAGTGCCTCGGCCCAGTGGGGTGCGGACCTGAGTGCCGACTCCAGTGCCGTCGCGTCCTGGAGCGCCTTGACCGCACCCGCGCCGGTGTGCGGGCGGGCCACGGTCGCCGCGTCGCCGGTCAGCAGGAGCCGGCCGGTGGCGTAGCGCGGCGCCGTGAAGTCGTACAGCGGCTGGACGAACAGCTCGTCCGGCGCCGTCAGGCCGACCAGTCCGCCCCAGTACGGTGGCAGCAACTCGGCGGCGATATGTGCGAGATGGGAGTGCAATGCGTCGGTGAGTGTGCCGGGCGGCAGACTCGTCGGCGTCTCCAGCGACAGTTCGAGATCCGGGGGAGGAGCGGTGTAGAGCACCCAGTTCAC
Source organism: Streptomyces sp. NPDC057486 (assembly GCF_042802415.1). Lineage (NCBI taxonomy): Bacteria > Bacillati > Actinomycetota > Actinomycetes > Kitasatosporales > Streptomycetaceae > Streptomyces > Streptomyces sp. NPDC057486. The sequence goes on from NZ_JBHVEE010000231.1 coordinate 2,443, forward strand.
CCGGTGGCCGCCGGTGGCGTCCGGGATGCGGTAGGTGATCACGTGACCGCCCGGGAAGACGGCGTACGCACACTCCTCGACGTCCCACAGGCGCCGGTCGGCGGCGGACATCCTGGAGACGGGGAAGGCGCCGCGCCAGGCGAGATACCCGGCGTACTCGGGGCGAGCCGCGGTGGCGAGCCCGGCGCAGACCTCGGTGCGGACGAGGGAGCGGTAGCCGTCCGCACCGATGGCGAAGTCGAACACCTCGGTACGGTCGCCGCCGTCGACGCCCGTGATGCGTAAGGCAACCCCGTCCGGGGTGTGCCGCACCGCGCCGACGGTGGTGCCGGTGCGGTACTCGACCTCGTCCGGAACCCGGGTCCGCAGCTCCCGCCAGAGCGGACCCCAGTTGTACGTACGGAACGGGAAGGGCATCTCGCCGATCAGCTGTCCGAGGGGTGCGCCGCCCTCGCCGCGTACGTACCAGCGCCGGCGGTTCAGCTGGATCCAGGGCATCCCCGCGTCCAGATACCCGGCCGACCGAAGCTCCTCGTAACGGTCGTCGTGCACGGCCAGCCCGACGCCCCGCTCCGCCAACCGGCCCGGCGCGCGCTCCAGGACCACGATCTCGTCGGCGCCGCCCCGGTGCGCGGCCAGTGCGGCGGCGCATCCGGCGACGCTGCCGCCCACGACGACGACCCGGCCTCCGTGCATCTGATGTCTCCTCGGCTGCCCCACGGACCACACCTCTGACTCCCCACCCGCAGTGGACGGTCAAACCACGCGGAGCGCGTCCTCCGTGGCGGTCAGGCAGCGTGCCGCCAATGCCGCGGGCCCCAGCGGCCCGTCCGCCGGGGCGTCGCTCGCCGCCCAGGCCTCCACGGCCACCCGTACCGCCGCACTGGCGACCCCGGCGGTCAGCCGGATGTCCAGCGGGTCCGCCCCGTCGGGGAGGCCGGCCCGCGCCGCGAGCACGGTCGCCAGGGTGGCCTCGGACTCGTGGCAGGCGTCGTTCCATACCGACCGCAGAGTCGGGCTGTCGGCCGCCATCCTCAGCAGCGACCGCACCCACTCCAGGGACTCCGCGGCCGCCGTGTCACCGGACGCCGGTACCAGTGCGCGGGCCGCCGCGTGCCGCATCGCATCGGGCAGGGACAGTGCGCCCGGGGCGTCCCGCACCGCCTCCGCCCACTGCCGGGCGCCGACGGCGAGCAGTGGCGCGACGGCCTCTTCCTTGGTCGCGAAGTAGCGGTAGAAGGTGCGTGGGGCGACGCCCGCGGCGCGAGCGATGTCCTCGGCGCGCGTGGTCCGCAGGCCGTGTTCCACGAAGAGCGCCGCCGCCGTACGGGCGATGTCCAAGCGGGTCGCGGCCTTGCGCCGCTCCGTCAACGAGCCACCTTGCATGCGGGTCAGGTTATGCCCTCGAGGGCCCTGCAACTGGTCGGCAGGAATTGCCTATGTGGCAGAATCTGCCATCACTGGAATGTGTGGCATGTGCGGGACGAGCAAGGGGTGGCAAGAGCGGTGCGTCGGCGGCAGTTCCTTCTTCAGACAGCCGGCCTGGCCGGCACCACGGCCGCGTTCGGGCTCACCGGCTGCGGCGCGGATCCGGGTGCGAAGCTCGATGTGCTTGTGGCCAGTTACGACAAGAGCGTGGGCGCTTCGCTCGGCGACCAGTGGGGCAAGGTCGTCGCCGCCTTCGAGAAGCGGCACCCCCGCATCCGGGTCGATCTGGAGCGGATCCCGTACGACAGGATCGACAGGACGCTCGCCCAGCGGGTCGAGGAGGGACGGGCGCCGGACCTGGCGCAGTCGAACGTCTTCGCGCCCTATGCCGAGGACGACCAGCTGTACACGATGTCCGAGCTGTTCGACATCGCCACGCAGGCCGACTTCATCCGGTCCTTCGCCGACGCGGGCACGGTCGACCATGCCTCGTACGGGATCCCGTTCCTGGCCAGCACGCCGCGGCTGTTCTACAACAAGGAGCTCTTCCGGCGGGCGCGCCTCGATGGTGCCCCGACCTCGTGGGGTGAGCTGCGATCGGCCGCCGAGGCGCTGAAGTCGAGCGGTGTGAAAACGCCATACGGGCTCCAGCTCGGTCCCGAGGCTGCCGAGGACGAGGCCCTGTCCTGGCTGCTGGCGGCCGGTGGCGGGTACACGGACCTGACGGGGTATGCCTTCGAGGTCCCGGCCAATGTCGACGCCCTGACCTGGGTGCGGGACGAGCTCGTTGCCGAGGGGCTGGCCGGCGCGGCCCCTTCGGAGCTCAACAGGACGGCTGCGTACGCACAGTTCCTGCGCGGCGAGATCGGGATGCTCATCGCCCATCCCGTCCTGATGGGCGCCGCCGATCGAGCGCGCATCCCGTACGCGCACGCCCCGTTCCCGGAGAAGGACGGTGGCGCCCCGGTGCCCCTGGGGCTGAGCGACTGGCTGATGGCGTTCAAGAGGAACAACCGCCGCAAGGAGTGCGGTGTCTTCCTCGACTTCCTGTACAGCAGCACGTCCGCGCTGACGTACGGCGGCAGCGGGTCCGCGCTCCCGGTGACCTACTCCGCGGCCGACGCGGTGGGCGCGGAGTCCTCGCAAGGGCCGCTGCGGGAGTTCGTCGACCAGATGGCCCAGGCCCAGTTCGCGCCGGTCAACATGCGTTCCTGGCCGGCCGTCAGGGCTGCGATACGTACGGATGTGGGCCGGGCCGTACGGAAGGGCGGCGAGCCCGGCACCGTACTCAGGTCGCTCGACGAAACGGCGGCCGAGGCGGACTCGGACGCGTCGACCTCTCGTTGAGCGCGGGGTGAGGGCCGACCGGGCGGCAGCGCTCCGCCCCCGGTGCTGTGCGGTACCGGGGGCGGAAAGCTCTACGGACTCGGAGTGGCTCAGACCAGCTGTTCGTACGCCGGCAGTGTCAGGAAGTCCGCGTAGTCCTGGTCCAGCGACACCTGCAGAAGCAGGTCGTGGGCCTGCTGCCACTTGCCGGAGGTGAATGCCTCCTGGCCGATCTCCTCGCGGATCGCGGCGAGTTCCTCGGCGGCGACCTTGCGGGCCAGGTCCGCCGTGGCGTGCTCGCCGTTCTCGAAGACCACGTCCGCGTTGATCCACTGCCAGATCTGCGAGCGGGAGATCTCCGCGGTGGCGGCGTCCTCCATCAGGTTGAAGATGGCGACGGCGCCCATGCCGCGCAGCCACGCCTCGATGTAGCGGATGCCGACGGCGACGGCGTTGCGCAGGCCGTCGTACGTGGGCTTGGCGTCCAGGGTGTCGATGGCGATCAGGTCACCCGGCGCCACGGAGACGTCCTCGCGCAGGCGGTCCTTCTGGTTCGGCTTCTCGCCGAGAACCGCATCGAAGGAGGCCATCGCGATCGGGACGAGGTCCGGGTGGGCGACCCAGGAGCCGTCGAAGCCGTCGTTCGCCTCGCGGTCCTTGTCGGCCTTGACCTTCTCGAAGGCGACCTTGTTGACCTCGGCGTCGCGGCGGGACGGGATGAATGCCGCCATGCCGCCGATCGCGTGCGCACCACGCTTGTGACAGGTGCGGACGAGGAGTTCGGTGTACGCGCGCATGAACGGGGCCGTCATCGTCACCGCGTTGCGGTCCGGCAGGACGAACTTCGAGCCGCCGTCACGGAAGTTCTTGACGATGGAGAAGAGGTAGTCCCAGCGGCCCGCGTTCAGCCCGGAGGCGTGGTCGCGGAGTTCGTAGAGGATCTCCTCCATCTCGTACGCGGCGGTGATCGTCTCGATCAGGACGGTCGCGCGGACCGTGCCCTGCGGGATGCCGACGTAGTCCTGGGCGAAGACGAAGATGTCGTTCCAGAGGCGGGCCTCCAGGTGCGACTCGGTCTTCGGGAGGTAGAAGTAGGGGCCCTTGCCGAGGTCGATGAGGCGCTGGGCGTTGTGGAAGAAGTAGAGGCCGAAGTCGACCAGCGCGCCCGGCACCGGGGTGCCGTCGAGCTGGAGGTGACGCTCGTTCAGGTGCCAGCCGCGGGGGCGGGTGACGACCGTGGCGAGCTCGTCGGCGGGCCTCAGTGCGTACGACTTGCCGGACCCGGGGTCCGTGAAGTCGATGCGGCGCTCGTAGGCGTCGATCAGATTGAGCTGGCCGAGGATGACGTTCTCCCACGTGGGGGCGGACGCGTCCTCGAAGTCGGCGAGCCAGACCTTGGCGCCCGAGTTCAGGGCGTTGATGGTCATCTTGCGGTCGGTCGGACCGGTGATCTCCACCCGGCGGTCGTTCAGCGCCGCCGGGGCCGGGGCGACCTTCCAGGAGTCGTCCGCGCGGATCGCCGCCGTTTCGGGCAGGAAGTCCAGCGTGGAAGTGCGGGCGATCTCGGCGCGCCGCTCGGCGCGGCGGGCGAGCAGCTCGTCACGGCGGGGCGTGAACTGCCGGTGCAGCTCGGCCACGAACGCGAGGGCCGCGTCGGTCAGGACCTCATCCTGCCGGGGCAGGGGCTCGGCATCGACGATGGCCAGCGGGGACGGCGCTGGTGCGGACATGAGCTGTCACTCCTTCAGCGGGCGGTGCGGGTGGCGCCTTCGTGGCCGCCGGGTCGCCTCTATGGCACGGCGTGCCAGGGCTCCGGGATACGGCCGTGGGCGCCGTCTGGGGTACAGAGCGCTTCTGACCAGTGGATAGTAGTTTCCTCATGGTGGAAGTTCAATGGTTTGTTGATGTCGAGATTCTCCGGGTCGACACAAGTGGGGTGGCGGTGGCGCAGCGTGCCAGCGCGCGCACAGCCCGTTCAGTCGAGGCGCCTCAGGTCCTCCGCGGTGTCGATGTCGTAGGCCTCCGCCACATCGGAACACTCGACGAGGGTGATCGCATCGCGGTGCGCCCGCAGGTACGCACGCGCCCCCTGATCGCCCACGGCACCCGCCGTGATGTCTGTCCACCGGTCGGCACCGAACAGCACCGGATGGCCTCGCTCCCCGTCGTACGAGGCTGCCGCCAGCGTCACCCGGGAGCGGTACGCGGACCGGACCCGCGCCACCGCCTGCGCACCGATGCCCGGCTGGTCGACCAGGAGGACGAGCGCCGCGTCCGCTTCCGTGCCGGAGAGTGCGCCGAGCCCTGCCCGCAGTGAGGAACCCATGCCTTCCGGCCAATGAGGGTTGACGGTCACCGCGCATCCCGAGAGGTCCGCCCGTGCTCGCACCTCGTCCGCCGCGGCGCCGAGCACCACATGGACGGGGTCGCATCCGCCCTCCCGCAGAATGCGTATGGCGTGCTCGACGAGCGGCCGCCCGCGGTGCTCCAGCAACGCCTTCGGCCGGCCGCCGAGCCTCCGGCCACCGCCGGCGGCGAGCAGCAGACCTGCGACGACGGGATGAGATGAATGAGCCATGAGGCCCTGGATACCTCACCATGCCCATGAATTCCTACCCGACCCGGCCGTGGCCCGCGTCCCCTCGCGGTCACCCCGAATTCAGTCCCCGGAGTGGCGCACGGCACCTTTCATGGCGTTAACTTGCCCGCACCCCCGGACACTTGACCACGGTCCGGGGCAGGGGTGAAACACCGGCACAAAGATGTGCGAGGGGGAGTGCTTTGTTGCGAAGCGTGGGGCGGACGCGGGTGACCAGCAGTGACGAGGACCCGAGGGTGACGGAGTTGCGTACGGCCGTCTCGCGGCTCCGCCGCGAGCTGGCGGGACATCTCGCCGAGTTTCCCGACCGCGGGATCGCCGAGGACGAACTGGCGGCCCTGGACGCGATGGCGGCCACCGGCGTGCCCGAGATTCCGCGGCTGCGCCGTTCACTGCTGCTGATCGCGGGGGCGATCGGCTCGGTCAGCGCGCTGGCATCCGCACTCAGGGACGTGCGGGTCGCCGTGGATCTCTTCGGCGAGCCGATGCGTCGCTAGGGCGTGTGTCGGAAGTCCCGCCTGCCCGGCGACGCCCGGCACGCACGCTCGCTGCGTTGTCGGGGTCGTCCGAGTACGTCCAGTACGAGGACGA
>NZ_JBHVEE010000232.1:0-8386 GCF_042802415.1 Streptomyces sp. NPDC057486
TCGCGATCAACAAGGACGCCGAGGCCCCGATCTTCGACCTCGTCGACTACGGCATCGTCGGCGACCTCTTCCAGGTCGTCCCCCAGCTCACCGAAGAGGTCAACTCCCGCAAGGGCTGACCTGTCGGGGGCTGTACCCCTCCTCGATGGTCCGGGGCCGCGTGGTGTTCTCGCCGCGCGGCCCCGGACCGTTTCTGATCACCATTGACGCAGGTCCGGTGGCCTTATAACTTCACTATACGGATTGTTGATTCCGGGAAGCGGAAACAGCGGCACTGTGGAGGGTGTGGACATGGGTCAGCAGGAGAAGGTGGCAACGAGCCTCGCCGGTGCGGTCAGCGAGGAGATCAGTGCCTCCCTCACCGCGGTGGACGCCGAACTCGCCCGCCGCTACCCGGGAGACCCCGGCACCCGCCAGCCCGTCCACACGGTCTACGTCCCCGGCGACACCTTTACCGCGGAGACCATCCGCTCCTGGGGCGACCAGGCGCTCCGAGCCCTCGACGAGCATGCCCCCGATGCGGCCTCGTTCGCCGCCGTCCTCGGCATCCCGGAGGAGCTCGCCGCGCCCGTTCACGACCGCGTCCGCGCCAAGCTGGAGCGCGAGCCCGTCGAAGACCTGCGCATCGACTTCGAGGACGGCTACGGCCCCCGCCCCGACGCCGAGGAGGACGAGGCTGCCGCCCGCGCCGCGCGGCTGGTCTCGGAGGCGTACGAGAACGGCACGGCGGCCCCGTACATGGGCATCCGGATGAAGTGCATGGAGGCCGCCGTACGAGACCGAGGCATCCGCACCACGGACATTTTCCTCACCGGTCTGATGCGGGCGGGCGGGCTTCCGGAGGGCCTGGTGCTCACCCTTCCCAAGGTGACGTACCCCGAACAGGTCACCGCCTTCGTCCGGCTCCTCGACGCCTTCGAGCAGGCCCACGGCCTGCCGTCGGGCCGGCTCGGCTTCGAGATCCAGATCGAGACCAGCCAGTCCATCCTCGCCGCCGACGGCACCGCGGCCGTGGCCCGCATGATCGATGCCGCTGGGGGCCGCGCGACCGGCCTGCACTACGGCACCTTCGACTACAGCGCCTGCGTGGGCGTCAGCGCCGCCTACCAGGCCAGCGACCATCCGGCCGCCGACCACGCCAAGGCGGTCATGCAGGTGGCTGCCGCGGGTACCGGCGTACGTGTCTCCGACGGCTCGACCAACGTCCTCCCGGTCGGCCCCACCCACCAGGTCCATGAGGCGTGGCGGCTCCACTACGGGCTCACCCGGCGTGCGCTGGCCCGCGCCTACTACCAGGGCTGGGACATGCACCCCGGCCACCTGCCGACCCGCTACGCGGCCGTCTACGCCTTCTATCGCGAGGGCCTGGAACAGGCTGCCGCCCGGCTCGCCGCGTATGTCGCCAAGGCCGGCGGCGACGTCATGGACGAGCCCGCCACCGCCAAGGCCCTCAGTGGATACCTGCTGCGCGGCATCGACTGCGGTGCACTCGACACCGCCGAGGTCGCCCGCCTGACGGGGTTGACGCGAGCGGACCTCGACGCGTTCGCCTCGCCCCGGCGCGGAGGACTGACGGTGACGGCGCCGTAGGCCACGGGCCCTGGCCCGTGCCGTCAGCCTCGCAGGAAGGTCTCGACGGTCCCGCTGAAGCGGACGGGATCGTCGAGCCACGGGAAGTGACCTGCGCCCGGCTGGACGGCCAGTTCGGCCTTGGGGAACAACCCCGCGACGGTGGCCGCGACGCGAGGAAGCGGACCGCTGTCCAGCTCGCCCGCGAGGACCAGGACCCGGGCGTCCAGCGCGGCAACGGCCTCGCGGGTCGCGGCAGGGGCGAAGGCATCGAGGGACGCGTAGACGTCCGCGGCCCCGTAGTTGCTCTGCTCGGCATCGGCTGCGGCGTGCGCCCGAGCGGCGGTGTCCCAACGGCCGTAGAAGAACGGGGCAATGGCGTCCCAGTCGGCGTCGGTGGCGGAGCCTGCCCAGACGGCCTCGTACGCGTCGTGCGCGGCCTCGAACCACAGCTCGGCCCTGCGCAGCGCGGCGGCCTCGCGGCGATGCTCCTCGGTGAAGTCGACACCGAGGGCACGCGCACGGGCGGTGATCAGCGTGAGGGTCCGGATGCGCCGGGGGTGCCGGGCCGCGTGGAGGATCGCGAGATCGCCGCCCGCGGAGTGCGCCAGAACGTCCACGCGGTCCAGATCGAGGTGATCGAGGAACGCCTCCACATCGGCCACCTGCCGGTCGACGCGGTAGGTGGCCGGGTCGGCGGGGATGCCTGAGCCGCCGGTGCCCCGCAGATCGAGCATGACCAGTTGGCGCCGGCTCGCCAGGCCGCCCAGATCACCGAGGTAGGCGGAGGCGCGCATGGGTCCCCCGGGCAGGACGAGCACCGGCTCGCCCTCACCCACGAGGTGATAGGCGAGTTCGGTTCCGTCGGGAGCGGTGAAAGCAGGCATGGGGTCATCCTGGTGACCGTTCGACAGACACAACAAGCGGTTTACGCGGAACTCCTCGTCGATACGCCGATCGCCGCCGGAAGGACCGGGGGTGGCGCGGGAGCCGAAAACGGTGAGGATGGCGGGACCGACTCGCGAGGAGACGCCATGACCGATGCCGCTCGCCGCCACGCCGACCTCCGTGGCTCCGCTGCCGCGCTCCTGCCCGAACTGGTCGGGCTGCGCCGCGCGCTGCACCAGGAGCCGGAAGTCGGCCTGGAACTGCCGCTGAGCCGGGCGAAGGTGCTGGCGGCGTTGGAGGGACTGCCCCTCGAGATCACCCTCGGCAAGCAGCTCACCTCGGTCACCGCCGTGCTCCGCGGCGCGCTGCCCGGACCGGTCGTGCTGCTGCGCGGCGACATGGACGCGCTGCCGGTGCAGGAGACCAGCGGACTGCCGTACGCCTCCGCCGTCCCCGGCGTGATGCACGCCTGCGGCCACGACCTCCACACCGCAGGACTGGTCGGCGCCACGCGACTGCTCTGCGAGCGGCGCGACACTCTGGCCGGAACCGTGGTGTTCATGTTCCAGCCCGGCGAGGAGGGCGACGCCGGGGCCCGGGTGATGATCGACGAAGGTGTGCTCGATGCCGCGGGGACCAGGCCGGTGGCCGCGTACGCCCTCCATGTTGCGTCCGCCCTGCTGCCGCACGGTTTCGTCAGCACCCGCCCCGGACCGATCCTGGCCGCCGCCGACAGCCTCGACGTGACCGTGCGCGGGCGCGGCGGGCACGGATCCAGTCCGCACAGCGCCCTGGACCCCATCCCGGCCGCCTGCGAAGCCGTCACAGGGCTGCAGACCATGGTGACGCGCCGCTTCGACGCCTTCGACCCGGTCGTCGTGACCGTCGGCAGCTTTTACGCGGGCACCGCCCACAATGTCATTCCGGACGAGGCGGTGTTCTCCGCGAGCATCCGGTCCTTCTCGGCCGGGGCGCGGGCCCGTGTGCTCCAGGAAGCGCCCCGGCTCGTACGCGGCATCGGGGAGGCCCACGGGCTGACCGTGGAAGCAGTCGTCGACGAGGGCTACCCCGTCACCGTCAACGACCCCGTCGAGGCGGCGTACGCAGCCGAGACGGCGGCCCGACTGTTCGGGGCGGACCGCTGCTTCGAGCTGCCGAACCCGATCGCCGGGGCCGAGGATTTCGCCTTCATCGGTGAACACGTCCCCTCCGCCTATCTGATGCTCGGTGCCTGCCCGGCCGATCTCGACCCCGCCACAGCTCCCTACAACCACTCCCCGGAAGCCGTCTTCGACGACTCCGTACTGGGTGACGCCGCGGCGCTGCTCGCCGAGCTGGCGCTCGGACGGCTCAGCAGGGGCTGAGACCGGGCTCTCCGGTGTCTCAGGCCGCCAGCTCGTGGTTCATGCGACCTGTGATGCGGCCCGCGAGGGCGAGCGGCGCGACCGAGCAGAGGACACCGCCCAGCAGTGCCGACCACCAGAGGACCGCCGGACCGAGAGCCGTATAGACGGTGACGCCCAGGGTCAGGGCCGCGAACCGGGAGACCCCCCAGGTCCACTGGAACGCCCCCTGGTAGCGGCCCCGTGCGTGGGCCGGGGCGAGGTTGGCGACGATCGCGGAGGCGATCCCGGACACGCACGCCTCGCCCACGGACCAGACCACCACCGACAGCGTGTAACCCGCGACGCTGTCCGCGACGCCTGTGAGCGCCACACCCACGGCGATGAGAACGCTGCCGGCGGCGTGCACCGGAATCTGCGGAAGCCTCGCGAGGCGAGCTGTGGCGAACGGCTGCAGGACCACCACCAGCACCGCGTTGACCGCCGCCATGGCCCCGTAGACCGCAGGGGAAAGCGCACTGTCGTGGACGGCCAGCGGCAGGGCGACCTCGGTCAGTGAATAGACGAAGAGCTGCACCCCGAACAGGGGCAGCAGCGCGAGCAGCAGCCGGTCGCGGAGGACGACGCCGTATCCGATGCCGTCGCGCGCCTCGGCCCGGTCCTTCGGCGTCCGTGTCTCGGCCACCCGGGTGGCGACGACGACGGCGTACAGCAGCATGGTCCCGGCGTCGACCGCGAAGAGCAGCCAGTAGCCGTGGGCGGCGAGGAATCCACCGAGGACGCCTGCCGCCGCCGTACCGATGTTGATGCCCCAGCCGAACAGTGCGTACGCCCGCCGTCGGCGCTCCGCGTCCACGGAGTCGGCCATCAGCGCGTACACCGCGGGGCTGATCATCGCGCCTGCCGCACTGAGCAGCAGCGCGGCGCCGGCCATCGTCAGCACGCCCGGTGCGAGGAAGAGAGCACCCTGCGCTCCGGAGGCGCCGAGGAGACCGATGAGCATCGTCGGGCGGCGGCCGATCCGGTCGGCGAGCAGTCCTCCGACTGCGGGGCCGAGCAGGTTGCCCGCGCCCAGGGCGCCGAGGACGTACGAGGTCTGGGTGCCGGTGACGCCGCGTGCGGCGAGGAAGAACACGAGGAACGGGGTGACCAGGTAGCCGAGCCGATTGATGATCGTGCCGGCGAAGAGGGTCCAGACCGTGGGCGGAAGGCCGCGAAAGGTGGAGAGCATGCGAGGAGCGTGCAGCCCGACCGCGGTACCGGACCATTGATTAAGGTGGGACCGAATCCAACGGGCGATCGGCCCTAGGGACCTGGACGGCGGGGGCACATGGAGTCGGAACTGAGCTTCTCCACCGCGGACTTGGCGCAGACCCGCTTCGCCATCTCCCCGATGTGGGAGGTCGTCACCAGCTTCCGGCTGCTGCGCGCCGAGAGCGAACCGCCGCTGCACCGGCGCTGGGCCGCGCAGGTACGGCCCCGGCTGGCGGAAGCGGGGCTCGACCGCGGGTGGCTCGCCGAGCTGATCCCCGCCGGCGGATACCTCGCGGACTTCCTCAACCCGACACCGCCCGCCCCGTTCCCGGAACTCGCGGCCGAACTGGAGGCGATCCGGCAGACCCCGCCCGAGCGGGTACGGACCGATCTCGACAGGCTCGGCGTCGAGCAGGACCTCGGGCGGTCCGCGCGGCTCGGACTGCTGCGCGAGGCTCCGGAACCGGCGCTGGAGAAGGTCGCCGCCGAGATCGAGACCTACTGGGAGCTGGCGCTCGCGCCGTACTGGGCCCGGATCCTCCAGCTGCTCGAAGCCGATGTGTTCCGCCGGGCGCGGCAGGTTGCCGAGCTCGGGGCCGCGCAGGTCCTCAATGAACTGCACGACTCGGTGCGATGGGACGAGAGCAGCCTGCGCCTGGTACGCCGCCACTGCGCCCTGACCCGCGCCGACTCGGGCGCGGGGATGCTGCTGGTGCCCTCCGTGTTCGCCTGGCCGCGGGTGCTCACCCGCTCGGTGGCGCCGGACCCTCCTCAACTCGCCTATCCGGCACGGGGTATCGGCACCCTCTGGGAGCCGCGCAGCACCGCAGCCGCCGATGCGGTCGCCGCTGTCCTGGGCCGCTCCCGCACCCTGCTTCTGACCGAGCTCGACACCCCCGCGTCGACCACCGCGCTCGCCCGGCGTTCCGGACTGTCCGCGGCCGGCGTCTCCCAGCACCTCACGGCCCTGCGAGACGCGGGCCTGGTGACCGCCCACCGCGCCGGACGCTCGGTTCTCTACGCACGCACGTCAGTGGCGGACGCGCTGCTGACGCCCGCCGGAAGCTGACCGAGCCGGTCCGTCGACGCCCCGGCTCAGGCGGGCGGCAGTTCGCCCGAGCCGCGGGCGATGAGGGACGTCGGCAGTTCCACCCGCGCCGGGGCGTCGTCCGCGCCGTCCAGCCGGCGGAAGAGGTGCTCGGCCGCCGTCCGGCCCACGGCCGCGGCGTCCTGGGAGATGACCGTGATGCCCAGCAGGTCGGCCAGTTCGATGTCGTCGAAACCGACCAGAGCGACCGGACGCTCCCGCTCCGCCAGCACGCGCACCGCGGTGACCGTCACCCGGTTGTTGCCCGCGAAGAGCGCGGTGACCGGTTCGGGGCCCGAGAGCATCGCCTCGGCGGCCGCCCTGACCCGCGCCGGGTCGGTGGAGCCGAGGGAGACCCAGGAGTCCTCGACGGCGATCCCGGCGTCCGTCATCGCGGCGTGATACCCGCGAAGACGCTCGGTGGCCGTGTGGATACGCGGCTGGTCACCGATGAAGCCGATCCTGCGGTGTCCGTGCGCGATGAGATGGGCGACACCCTGCCGGGCGCCGCCGAAACTGTCGGAGAGGACGATGTCGGCGTCGATCCGGCCCGCCGGGCGGTCCACGAAGACGGTGGCGATCCCCGCCTTTATCTCCGGCTCCAGGTAGCGGTGGTCGTCACCGGCCGGAATCACGATCAGCCCGTCCACCCGGCGGGCGCACAGCGCGAGCACGAGCTCCTGCTCGCGCTCCGGGTCCTCGGCGCTCGATCCGTTGATGAGCAGGGCACCGTGGGCGCGGGCGACCTCCTCGACGGCGCGGCTCAGCGGCCCGTAGAACGGGTCGGCGAGATCCTCCAGGACCAGGCCGATGGAGGCGGTGCGCCCCTTGCGGAGCACGCGCGCGCTGTCGTTGCGGCGGAAGCCGAGCGCATCGATCGCCTCCTGGACCCGGCGCTCGGTGTCCGGTGTGACCCCCGGCTCGCTGTTGACCACGCGGGAGACCGTCTTGAGGCCCACTCCGGCCCTGGCGGCCACATCCTTCATGGTCGGCCGGTTGCCGTAGCGGGGCTCGGAGTGACGGGCGGTCTCTGCCACGATGCGCTGTCCTGTCGTCGGGTGCGGGCTGTCCGGCCGGTCGCAGACGGCTGTCGCGGAGGTGCCGGAGGCTGTGCCGTCGAGCATAGGCCCTGGACAACGTTGTCAACTGAATAGAGACTGGGCAGACTATTTACTGAAGCTGCAGGTCCCCGACCACTCACTCATCCGGAGCCCACACCGATGCATACCGACCTCGTCGCCGCGCTCGACATCGGCGGCACCAAGATCGCCGGCGCTCTGGTGGACGGCAGCGGCACGCTTCTCGTGCGGGCGCAGCGGCCGACGCCCGCCCGGGAGAGCGGCGAGACGGTGATGGGCGCGGTGACGGACGTGCTGGCCGAGCTGACCGCGTCGCCGCTGTGGGACCGGGCGACTGCCGTCGGCATCGGCAGCGCGGGTCCGGTGGATGCCTCGGCGGGGACGGTCAGCCCCGTCAACGTTCCCGGCTGGCGTGACTTCCCGCTGGTGGACCGGGTACGGAGGGCTGCCGGGGGGCTCCCCGTGGAGCTGGTCGGTGACGGGGTCGCGATGACCGCGGCCGAGCACTGGCTCGGTGCGGCCCGCGGTTACGACAACGCGCTGTGCCTGGTCGTGTCGACAGGGGTCGGCGGCGGTCTGGTCCTCGGCGGCAAGCTGCACCCGGGGCCCACCGGCAACGCCGGTCACATCGGTCACATCAGTGTGGATCTGGATGGCGACCCGTGTCCGTGCGGTTCGCGTGGCTGTGTGGAACGGATCGCCAGCGGGCCGAACATCGCCCGTCGCGCCCTGCAGGGCGGTTGGCAGCCCGGCCCGGACGGCGACGCCACGGCCGCCGCCGTGGCCGCGGCCGCACGGGCCGGACACCCGGTGGCGGTCGCCTCCTTCGAGCGCGCAGCGCAGGCGCTGGCCGCCGGAATCGCCGCCACCGCCACGCTGGTCGAGATCGACATCGCCGTCATCGGCGGGGGAGTGGCCGGTGCGGGCGACGTCCTCTTCGCTCCGCTGCGCCGCGCCCTGCGCAGCTACGCCACGCTCTCGTTCGTCCAACAGCTCACGGTGGCACCCGCGGTGATGGGTACGGACGCGGGTCTGGTGGGCGCCGCGGCCGCCGCCTCGGCGGTCAGGCCGGGCGGGGCGGCGGCCGCGGCCGCACTGAGCGGCTGAACGGGGTCCGGCTGCCGGGCGGTGCGCGGCGCCCCGTCCTGTCCCGTCCGGCTTCCGAA
>NZ_JBHVEE010000233.1:0-8311 GCF_042802415.1 Streptomyces sp. NPDC057486
GGGTCGCTCCCGCTGACCCCGTTGCGCGTGGTCACGATCCTGGGCATGGTGTCGGTCCAGGTCGCCCTGGTCTGCGTATGGCGGCTGGTGGCGATGGTGCGACGCGGAACCGTGTTCTCCCACGCCGCCTTCCGGTACGTGGACGTCATGATCGGCGCGATCGTGGCGGCTTCCCTCGTATGGTTCGCGGTCACGGTCCTCAATGCGCCGGGCCAGCGGGCCGACCCGGGCGTCACCGTCATCATGGGCGGAGTTGGCGTGGCCATCCTGGGGGTCGCGCTCATGGTGCTCGTGCTGCGGATGCTGCTCGCCCAGGCCGTCGCGCGCGACGTCGAAGCGGCGCAGATGCAGGCCGAGTTGGACGAGGTGATCTGATGCCGATCGCCGTCGACATCGACGTGATGCTGGCCAGGCGGAAGATGTCCGTGGGCGAGCTCGCGGACCGCGTAGGGATCACGCCTGCCAACCTGGCGGTACTCAAGAACGGCCGAGCCAAGGCGGTGCGCTTCGCGACGCTCGCCGCGCTCTGCGAGGTGCTCAAGTGCCAGCCGGGTGACCTGCTGCGCTGGGAGGCCGAGGAAGCCGCGGGCGGATGACGTGCCCGAGGACGGCGCGCAAACGCCTGGCACCACCGGCCCGTGACACGGCACGTGGACCGCATGGACGTGGATCGCCGATCACCCGCAGCACCGTCCCGACCCTGTTGGGTGGATTGCGGTTGACCTGCACCGCAGCGTCCTGGTCGACGATCGCGACCTGCGAACGTGACCTCCCCACCGCAAACCCCCGCCTCTTCCGGCGCGGAAGGGGCGGGGGTTCGTCGTCAGGTGGGCAGTCAGGGCTTCGCCGTAGTCGCCTGACGTCCGATTAAGCCGGACGGATACCCGGACGCCGACCTCTACCAGATGCTGGCGTACTGCACGGCACTCGGTCTGTCCGAAGGACATCTCGTCTACGCCAAGGGCAATGCTCCGCACACCACCCACCGTCTGCGGAACGCGGGAATCGTCATCCATCAGCATGCCCTGGACCTCGACCAGCCTCCGAGTGGACTCCTTGCATCGGTGTCTGTGCCGGCGCGCCGACTGGTTCGCGAAACCGGTGGATGACGACGTCGACGGATTGACTGCGAGCGTGGTGGGGCGACGGGCGACGTTGGGCGCCATCGGCGTGGCCGACAGCGGACTGGGAGCGCCACGCCGCGCGCCTGCGCCGCGGTCCGTGTTGCCGCCTTCGTCGCGTGTACGGCTCGGCGCTGACCGGCCTGCGGGTCCCAGTACCTGGCGAGCAGGACAGGGCGCTGACCGGTGAGCAGCTGCGTGGCTGGCAGAAGAAACATGTCCTTCCGAGTACTCGGCGGCAGTGTCGGCGACGACCACGTCGAACGACCAGATGCGCTTGCGGGCAACGAGCAGGCGCTGCGCCGCGTCCCACTGCTCCGCGTAGTCCCCAGCCGAGGCTAGGACGCCTCACCTACTGTGCTTCGGCATCCTCGGAGTTGCGATGGACCCGGCGACCGAAAGGTTGGCCACCTTGGACGTGTCACGGGCAGCCGCCGCCCCGTCGTACGCCGTGTCCGAAGTCTGTTCCGACTGCAGGACGGCGGAACACGGGACGAACACCGCCGCCGGCGCAGGACGGGGATGTTGCGGTGGTGTCGCTGGAGGCCTCGGCGCTCAGGCGCCCGACCCCGAACGCGGCCCCAGACCAGTCGTGGTGGGTGAGGGCCCGGGAGCGCTCGTCGACAAGGGCCGTCAGGGCGACCAGGGGTGCAGCACGTCCCGCCGGCTGGAGAAGTCGTGTAGGTATATCGGCCCTCGGCAAGACGCGGTGCTTTGCCAGAACCGGCGCGGGCATTCGCCGCATGCAGTCTCTGGATTCAAGCCAAGGTTACGGACCTTCCGATTGCATGTTGGTAGGTCAAATAGGCTTCCCCACACGCAACTGGCTCAGGACTGAGCCTTCGGAGTGACACGGTGGGGGCAGTGTGACTGCGGTTTTCGTCGACCGTACTGAGAGTCTCGACGCGCTCACGCGCGTGGCGGCCGCTCTTGTGGAGGGGCGCAGCGGTGTCCTCGTCATCGAAGGCGAGCCCGGGATGGGAAAATCGTCGCTGCTCGGTGAGTTCGTCCGGCGTGCCGCAGCCGACGAAGTACCGGGGTGCCGGGTCGTGCTGGTGCGTTCCACACCAGGGATCGGGACGCGCCGCCCGTACGGGCCCGTGATGGACGCCCTTCACCAGCTGCGCGGGCAGGACCCGCCCGCTCGTTCGCGACGTGCACGGTGGGGGAGAGTCGCGGGGCGCAGTGCCATGGCCGTCGCCCCCGATGTGCTCTCCGCCGCAGTGCCCGGACTCGGCATGCTGTTCGCCGCCGGACGAGAATTCGCAGAGGCCGCCGTGACCACCGGGTCGATCCCCGGCGACAGTCTCGCGCCGATGCAGACCACCGTCACGCAGCAGGTGATCGAACTGCTGCTGGAACAGGCCCGGGCCACTGAGCCATTGCTACTGATCATCGACGACGTCCAGCTGTGCGATGTCACCACATTGGAGCTGCTGCACCTGCTGTTGCCCCGGCTCGGGGACGAACCGCTCAGCCTCGTCCTGGGGCTCGGATCTGCCCCCTCGACCGCCGTCAACGCGGATGCCGTCGGCCAGCTGCTGCGAGTGTGGCGCGGTGACCACCGCGAGCTGCTGTCTGGCCATGTGCTGCGGCCCTTGCCGGTCTGGGCTGTTCGTCAACTGGTCGAGAGCCGGTTGCACAGTCACGACGTACCGGCCGACTTCGCCGACCGGCTCGCGGCCGCGACGGCAGGCCAGCCCATCTTCGTCGAGCAGTGCCTCAGGCTCTGGCGGTCGACGGACGGTGCTGATGTACCACTGCCGCATGACCTGCCCGCTGCCGTCGGGGACCGCATCGGGCAGCTCGACGACCGGTCCAGGGAGCTGTTGGTCATTGGCGCCACGATGGGGGAGTTCTTCTTCTCGCACACAGTGGCCGAAATCGTCGGTCTGCCGCACTCCCAGGTCCAGGACCTGCTGCACAGGATCGAGCGTGAGCACGGTCTGATCCGGGAACGGCACGCCGTCGACGTACCGCTGTGGGCGAGCCACCTGCACACCGACTGGTACGACTTCGAGCACCGCATCCTCCAGTACGGCATCCGCGGTCGCCAGTCCCGTGGCGCCCGGCTCGGCCGCCACGCCCGCCTCGCCGACGCGCTCCGCGAACTGCCGGGCTTCGAAGCCCGGCCCAGGGAACTGCGCGCCCTGATCGCCGACCAGCTGTACGAGGCGGGGCGCGCCCGCGCAGCACAGAGCGCAGCCGCGCACTACGAGCTGGCGCGGTCGGTGGCCGTGAACGAACTCTCCTTCACACAGGCCGAGCAGCACTGCCGCACCGCGATCGAGTCCGCGCGTCTCCTGACCCCTGACACACCGGAGCGTGACCGCAGACTGCTGGAATCCATCGAGCTGCTGCTGAGCCTGACCGAGGTGCGATGGCGAGGCGGCACCGCCGGAACAGGCGGCTCCGACAGTTCCGGAACACCCGACATCGACTCACTGGCGGCCGAAGCCGAACAAGCTGCCCACCGCCTCGAGGATCCCCTACTCATCGCCCGCGCCACACTCCAGCGCGGCAAGACCCTTATGGCGGTGCGCGGCCTGCAGCCCTCACTGGCCAAGCTGGAAGAAGCTGTTCACCGGGCCCGCGCGTACGAAGGGCCGGGTCGAGCGGCCACCTTGTTCGTGGCGATGGTCGAGTACGGTCGGCAGCTGCCCAAACGCAACCTCGTCGCCGGCCTGCAGGTCCTACTCGAGGCCGAGGAGCTGTACGCATCCGACCCGGGACTCGGGGAGACCGGAAACCCCGTACTCCAGCACGCCCGCAACCTCAACGAGATGCAGATCGGCGTCAGCCTCTTGGACTCCGGCCGCCTCGGCGAGGCCCGCGACCGCCTCGTGCGCTGCGCTCACCGCCTCCGCGCCGACCCGTTCCGCGCCGAGCTCCCCATCGCGCTGAACTATCTCGCCCAACTGCACCTGGCGACAGGCTCGTACACCGAAGCCGAAACCGCCCTCCGGGACGCCCTCGGCTTCGAAGAGGACCGAGGCGGCGTAAGCGGCTGGCACGCCTATAACAACGCCCTCCTCGCCCTGTGCGCTGCCCACGACCCGGCTCGCCGCCCCGAGGCACTGGAACGCATTCGGGCCGCGTGGCAGGAAACCGAAGAGACCTGGCTGGCCAACCTCGTCCCCATCGTCCGCAACCTCTACGCGGACGTACTTCTGCACCTCGACGAGGACCCGGACCTGGCGCACCGGTTGGTCGACCACACGCTCACCGAGACCCGCGAGACCGGGATGGTACGCAGCGAGATCGCCGCTCACAGCCTGCGCAGCCGTATCCACCTCGCCGCCGGACACACCGATCTCGCCATTCAGGATGCGCGCCGGGCACTCGCACTGCTTGCCGAGCACGGCGACATGCCCGCACTGCGCACCGAGGAGGTTCTGCACGACGCCGCCCGAGCCCTGCTGGGCTGCGGCGCCCGCGATGAGGCGGAAGTCCTCCTCGTCCGGGCCCGTACGGAGGTCCTGCGCAAGGCGGACACCATCGACGACCCCGACCTGCGGGGCCGCTTCCTGAGCGCGGTTCCGCTGAACCACGCGCTTCTCGAGGAGCTCAACTCCGGGGACCTCTGAGACTCGCACGAAGGTCCTGCGGTCGGCGCCGTCTTCGATCGACTCCTCAAGTTCACCGAGAACCCGCCACGCCAGGTCCGCGAGTGTCTCGCCTGAAGCGGTCAACCCATCGGGCGGTTCACTGGTTTGCCACAGGCCGCTCCTCCAGCCGCGGCAGAGGTCGTCGGGGAGTGTTTCGGGGCGCCTCCCCGGCACGACTCCTTCGCGCCCTTCCGTTGGTTGTCATGCCCACGTACGGTGGCTGCGTCCATTGCCGAGGGACCTGGGGCAACCGGGTCAAGGAAACGGGGGAAAGGCGATGCTGTCCTCGCGCGCGCGCAGCGCCCGGTCGCTTCTCATAGGTGCGGTGTTACTGGCACTGCCGGCGACGACTGCCTCACCGGCCGCTGCCTTACCGGCCTCCACAGGTTCAACAACTGCGACCGCCGCCGACGCTACCGGCGAAACCTCGAGGCCGATCCGGGCACCGAGCGGAGAACGGCCCGACCAGACGTATCCGAACATCGACGTACGCGGCGACAAGAGCGTCCAGCCGACTGCCGGGCAGATACGCGCGGCAAAGGAACTGGACGATGCCGCCGTCCGCTGGGGGCGTTACGGTACGCCGAGGCTGGTTTCCCCGGAGGGGAAGAAGGCCCTCACCGCCGCCAGCTCCACCGACCCGGGCACCATCGCGCTGAAGCATGTACGCGACCACGCCGACCTCTACGGTCTCTCCGCCCCCGAGCTCTCCGCCCTGAGTGTCGTCAAGTCCTACCGCACCGAACACAATGGTGTGCAACACGTCTTCATCGGCCAGTCCGACAACGACATCCCTGTCTATGGCGGTCGGCTCTCCGTCGCCGTGGACACGAGCGGCCGCATCATCACCGCCACCGGCAGCCTCATCCCGGACGCGCATGCGGACGGTACGGCGACGAAACTCGACCGCAAGGCCGCGCTGGGGCGCGTCGCTGCCTCCGTCGGGACCGATGACCCCGCCGGTACGAGTACCGCCACCCGGGTCACCTTCCCGCTCGCGGACGGTGCCCGGCCTGCCTGGCGGACCACTCTCACCGCGGACAACGGGCATCTGTACGACACCGTGGTCGATGCCGACAGCGGCAGGATCCTGTTCCGCAGCGACCTCACCCACAACGAGGGCGAGGGCCGGGTCTTCACCGGGCAGAACCCCACCGCGGGCGACGCCTCCGTCGTACCGTTCAGCGGTCTCGGCCGGCCCTGGGTCAGCGGGAGGGTGACCACCGGCAACAACGCCGAGGCGTCCCAGAACCTCGACGGGGCCGAATCGCTCGGCTACCAGCCGCAGACTCCGGCCGCCGGGGACCCGGCGTACCAGCACTTCAACTACACCTTCACCGACGCCTTCCGCGGCAGCGATGGCACGGACCTCACCACCGACCGGGATGCGGTCGTCACCCAGGCGTTCTACTACACCAACCGCATGCATGACTTCCTCTACGGACTCGGCTTCGACGAGGCGTCGGGCAACTTCCAGGAGGACAACCTCGGGAAGGGCGGCGCGGGCGGCGACCGCGTCCAGGTCTACGTCGACTACGACGCCGGCGGTGACTCCGCCTGCAACGCCAACTTCGGCACCCCCGAGGACGGCCAGAACCCCACCATGCGACTCTTCGTCGGCCGGGACTCCTGCGGCCAGTTCAACACTCACCGCGGTATGAACGGTGACACAGTCGCCCACGAGTACAGCCACGGCCTGTCGAACCGGCTTGTCGGCGGTGGCGAGTTGGGTGACGGCGAGCAGACCGGTGCGCTCGGCGAGGGCTGGGGCGACGCCATCGCCACCTCGATGTGGAGCGACCCGGTCTACGGCGAGTACGCCAACGGTGAGCCGACGGGCGTCCGCCGCTATGCCTACGACGACAGCCCGCTCACCTACGGCGACCTCTGCGAGGGTGGGTGCGAGGTTCACAATGACGGCGAGATCTGGGCCACTGTCATGTGGAACATGCGCACAGCCCTCGTCGGCGCGCACGGCAACGCCACCGGTAAGCAGCAGCACGAGCAGCTCATGGTCGACGGCATGAAGATGACCCCGTCCACCCCGGACTTCCTGGACGCCCGCGACGGCATCCTCGCCGCCGACCGGGCCGACTACGGCGGCGCCAACCAGTGCCTGCTGTGGGGCGTCTTCGCCTCCCGCGGGATGGGCGCAAGCGCCTCCTCGCCCAGCCAGGGCGAGGCGGCCCCGGCGACCGACTACCCCGCGAGCTGCGCACCCACCGCCGATGCGGGAGGGCCCTACACCACCAAGGAGGGCTCCGACATCCGGCTGGACGCGAGCGGCAGCAGCAGTCCCGCCGGAGGCGCCTCCTACGCCTGGGACCTCGATGGTGACGGCGCGTACGACGACGCCACCGGAGTCAGTCCGCTCTTCGACCGGGTGGGCCAGGACGGTACGTACACCGTCGGTCTGCGGGTGGGCAACGCCGCCGGATCGGATACGGACACCGCGACGGTGACCGTCACCAATGTCGCTCCCGCCATCACCTTCACGGTCAAGGGGCCGCGGGAGGAAGGCGGCAAGCTCACCGTCAGCGGTACGGTCATCGACCCCGGCTGGCTCGATCCGCTCACCGCCACCATCGATCCCGGTGACGGCAAACCCGTACCTCTTCCCGGCCAGTTGGAGAACAACCGGCCGGATGCCACCCTCACCTTCAGCAAGGAACTGGTCTTCGGCGACAACGGCACCTTCACCGTGAAGGTGTGCGGCAGCGACGACGACACGACGACCTGCCAGGACGCCGAGATCACCGTGGCGAATGTCGACCCGACCGCGGCGATCGACACCTCGGAGGCGGTCCAGCTGGCCGGCGGGAAGACGATCGTCGTCCATGCCGGGGAGGAGAAGGAGTACGCCGGGCGGGTCACCGATCCCGGCAGCGACGACGAGACCATGACCTGGGCGTGGGGCGACGGCACACCCGACACCAGGACCACGTCGCTCGTCAATCCGCCGGGTACCGACCCGGCCCGCAGCCCCAGCGTCCAGCCGCGCGACGTGACCGACACTCAGGGGCACACGTACGACGAGCCGTGCCTGTACGACCTTTCGTTCACGGCCCGCGACGACGACGGCGGCACCGGCTCCGACCGGACTCCGCTGATCGTCCAGGGCAACGCGCCGCTGTCGCTGCTCGCCGACGTCTGGTACGTCAAGTACCTGACCGGAGACCTCACGGGCCTCGGCAAGGAGCGGCTCGATTGCTACCTGAAGATCGTCCAGTACTCGAGTGCGGTCTTCTCCGAGGTCCGCGACGTGTCCACGCAGGAGAAGGCGGCGCAGACACTCTTCCTCTCCCTGCTCGACCCGGAGCGCACCTTCGACCGCCAACTGCTGACTGCCTGGCTCAACTTCGCCAATGGGTCCTTCGACCCCGACGAACTGGTCGACACCAACAGTGACCTGAAGGCGGACACCCCCTTCCTGGAGGCGGTGCAGAATGCCGAGGCCGTACGGCTCGACCCGGATGCGACACGGCAGGAACGCGCCGAGCAGGTGGCGATCCTGACGTGCATCAACATCCCGCTCGTATGACGGGGATGCACATGTGTCGCGCGGCCGTCGTCACCCTGATC
>NZ_JBHVEE010000234.1:0-8243 GCF_042802415.1 Streptomyces sp. NPDC057486
CACCCCATGAGAGGTACGGCCTCTCACCACCCGATCGAGCGCATCATCACACACCAGTTCACCGACCCAGTGATCCAAAAAGTGCGAAACACGAGCGAACCTGTGGGGCTCGTAAAGTCATCGCTGCAGCTCAGGCCGTGTATCGGTACTCGTTGACGACCCCGCCGAGGACGCGGGTACGCAGGAGCCTGCGGGGCACGCGATCGTGCAATACCGCTGGCTGTTCCCGGACTTCGGGTGGTCGTTGGTCTCGTGATCGGTGTGGCCGATGCGTGTTGTAGTGCTCCTGGTACTTGGCGAGGACCTGGTGGGCGTGGGCTTCGTTCACGATCAGGATGTGGTCGAGGACCTCGCGCCGGATCGTGCCGATCACTCGCTCGCAGTGGGCGTTCATGCGCGGCGCCTGTGGCGCGCTGAGCAGAAGGTCCATGTCTTCGGCCTCGAAGGCGGCGTCGAAGGAGTCGGTGTACTTGCTGTCGCGGTCGCGGAGAACGAAGCGGAGCGACTCGAGGCGTGCGCCGAGGTCGGCGGTCAGATTGCGGGCCTGCTGGGTCGCCCACTGCGCGGTGGGGTGGGCGGTGATGCCGGTGATGTGGAGCCGGCGGGTGCCGTGTTCAAGGAACGCCGGCGCGTACAGCCGCCTGCCGGTGATCGTGTCGACGTGGAAGAAGTCCGCCGCGATGATCCCCTCGGCCTGGGTGGTGAGGAATTCGCACCAGCTCGGGCCGGTGCGGCGCGGGGCCGGGCCGATGCCGGCCGCGTGCAGGATTTCCCAGACCGTGGACGGTGCGATCGGATGCCCCAGCCGGGCCAGCTCCCCCTGGATCCGCCGGTGGCCCCACCGCGGGTCCTCCTTTGCCAGATGCACAACCAGCTTCTTGAGCGCGGCGGCCGTGGGAGGGCGGCCGGTGCGGCGTCGGTCGGCGTAGTCCCACTTCTTGGCGATCAGCCTGCGGTGCCAGGCCAGCAGTGTCCCCGGCGTGACCGGGAAGGCACAGCTCCAGCGGCGGCGTGGTATCAGCGACGACAGCGCGGCCAGCCAGAACCGGTCTGCGGGCTCGTAGCGGACCGGACCGCTGAGGTGTCGTCGCAGCACCGCGTTCTCGTGCCGCAGCACCAGCAGTTCGGCGTCCTTGACGGTGTCCCGGCGCAGCAGGACCGCAGGCACGGACAGCAACGCCCGGGTGGCCCGGTACAGCAGCGGGATGATCACTGGTGCGGCATCCCAGGCACCGCCGAGGGGCCTTGCACGCGAGCTCCCACCCGCAGCGATGACTTTACGAGCCCCACAGGCCTGGTCATGCCACAGATGTCCGAGGTCGAGCTGTACGTGGCGATCCAGCGCGGTCGCCGTGCTGGCATGAAGTTGGTCCGGCGCTATGTCTCAGACCGGGCGACACCCAGGGTGGAACCCAGGGCCGCCGTCGCATTGGTGGACCGCCAGGAACGGCCGCACGGCGCCGGACGTTGGGCCTGCATGGTGATGATGTCGAGCCTTTTAGTCATGGCCGTGCTGGTGATGGTGCCGTTCCTGCTTGCTTCGGCCCGCTACGTCGTCGTCCGTACCGGCCGGCCCGATTGGTTGCGACATGCCCTCGCGGCCCGCACACCGCGTCATGGTCTGGGTGTTGGGGCGTCGGTCGCCGATGAGCTGCATGCGTTCCTCAACTCGGCAAAGCGCGTGGAGATCGAGCACCGGGTGGAGGAACAGGTCCTGAAGGACGACGCGCTGGACGGCGCGCCGCCCTGCATGGGGGTGGACCTGGAAGCCGGTACAGCGGTGGTCCGGTGGACGCCGAAGCCCTGAGCACGGACCGGACACCGGCAGCCGATTCGCCGCCGGCCGACGGTCCGCTTCCAGGAAGATCATTAATGGCTGCACCGATGATCCCAAGGCCGTCATCCCCTCCCACCACACTGCCCCATGAGCAGTCGGTCGACCTGCCCGGCGAGCCACCGCCGTCACTTCTTGTGAACATCAGGATCAATGACTGCTGTCGAAACTCGTCAACAAACGCTGCTGAAAGTGAACGAAGCCAGCCTGCGTCAGCGTGCCCAGCTCGCGCAGCGCCTGGAGCTCTGCGCGGCCGCGGTCGTTGTCGGCCAGGTGCTCGTGACGGGAGTCCTGCCGGGCGTCGAACCGTGCGATCCGAAGTGGGCCGAGACGCTCACCAACGCCGACTGGCGGGCGCTGTCCCCGCTGTTCTGGACGCACGTGAACCCCTACGGCCGCTTCGAGCTGAACATGAACAGCCGCCTGGAGCTGGACCTGGCCACCCAGGCGGCGACGGTGCCCGGCCCCCGCACGGCGCCAGGCTCAAAGGCCCCGCGGCCGACGCCGCACGGTACGACCGGATCGGCGTCCTGAGCAGCGTATGAGCCCCGTCCTCCGGTGCCGGAGAACCAATGCTCCGCAGCAGGCCGGGGCCGGACTTACGCCACGCAGAACTCGTTGCCCTCCGGGTCCTGCATGATCCACCAGTGCCCGGCTGGCCCTTTGTTCACCTCTCGGACGCGGGTCGCCCCCAGGTCTTCCAGCCTGGCCAACAGCTTGTCGAGGCCGCCGGGTTCGCTGTGGATGTCGAGGTGCAGGCGGTTCTTGCCGCTCTTGCCTTCGGGTACGTCCTGGAAGAGCAGTCGTCGACCAAGGCCGACGCCGCTGGTTTCGTTGAACGGGTCCTCGGGGTGGCGGATCGCGGCATAGCCTCGGAAGGTCTTGCGGCCGCGATGCTCGGTGACTTCCTCCTCGCCGATCTGGCCGGCGACCAGCAGCTGCTCGATGAGAGCGCTGGGGTCTTCTACCTCGTACTCCAAGGCCGCAGCCCAGAAGTCCGCGAGGACCGGTGCGTTCGTGCTGTCGATGACCAGCTTCCAACTCAATGCCATGTAACCAGTTATATTGGTTACATGGACTCCTCGGCAACCAAGGGGCTGACGCTGCACTCCCATACCGGCGTCGCCTACCGGTTCGACCCCGGCGCGCTGTGCCTGGAACTGCTGACCACCGGCGGCCCCGGCCTCTACCGCCGGTACGAGGCCCTGCACGAGCCCGCCGACCTGGCCGCCTGGGCGGACCGGTCGCGGCTGACCCCGACGCCCGCACTGGACATCTCCGAAGCGGAAGTGGCCGACATGCGAGGGCTGCGCGACGCACTGTTCCGGGTGATCATCGCCCACACGCGCGGCAAGCCTCACCCGCCCCGCGACCTCGAGGCCATCAACGAAGCAGCCGCCCGTCCGGCCATGGCCCCCACCATCACGCCGACCGGCAAGCGACAGTGGGCCGGAACCCCCACCGGCACGCACCTGGCGGCCACCGTCGCCCGGGACGCCGTCGAGCTGCTGACCGGCCCCTTCGCGCACCGCATCCGCACCTGCGCCGCCGAGGACTGCCACCTCATCTACGTCGACACCTCACGCCCCGGCCGCCGCCGCTGGTGCTCCATGGAGCACTGCGGCAACCGCCACAAAGTCAGGGCGCTGCGCGCCCGCCACACCGAGGAAGGATGACCGCCATGCCCACAGGACTCACCAAGGACGCCGGCTGGCAAATCGGCGTGTCCCGCACCCTGCCCCACCCCGCAGCTATCGTCTGGGAGTTCATCAGCAGCCCCGAAGGCATCGCCCTCTGGCTCGGCCCCGGCGCGGTCCTCACCCCGGAACGTGGCACCCCCTACCGGACGACCGAAGGAGTGGCGGGCGAGGTGCGCGGCTACCGCCCCGCAGACCGCATCCGCGTCACCCACGGCACCACCACGGTCCAGGTCGCCCTCACCCCCGCAGCCGACGGAGCCCGGACGATGCTCCGCTTCCACCAGGAGCACCTGGCAAGCGCTGAAGAGCGCGAACGGCAACGGGCGCACTGGCAGCGCGTCATGGACCAGGTCGCTACCGCCCTCGACCGGCAGTGACGACGGCGTGCGACACCTGACCAGAGACCGACACGCACCAAGACGTCGGACTCCTCTCACAAACGGTGGCACCCTCAAGTGATCAACGCACCACCCACGGATGATCATGTGATCGTGGAGGTACAGGTGCGTGACTACGGGTTTTCGCCAGCTCAGCAGGATCAGATCTGGAGATGCTGGCGGGCGGGTCGGGGAAACGGGCTGGTCGCAAGGCCAGTGCCGCGCCCCGGCCCGACCCAACCCAAAGCCAGGCGACCGCCTGTCGACCCGGGATAAACCTGCCTGCGGGGGTCTCACGAATAGTGGAGCTCGATGTAGTCGATGTCGGTGAACTCGACTACGAGGCTGTCGGCACGGCGGCCGCCGTCCTTGAAGTACCGCTCCTGGAGGCCTTCGGCGGCGATCTTCTGCAGCCGCTGCCCTTCGTCGTCATCGATCTCTCTGACCCGTACTCGCTCTGCCACCCGCACAGCTTGACGTAGAAGCGTCACCTGGAGCATCCTCCGGACGCCGCGTCACGTCACAACGGGGCGAAGGTTGTCTGATGCGGCACTAGTGCTGAGTTCCTCAAGTTGTGGGTATAAAGCCTTCGTTGGGGAAGCCGCTGGGGGTGGGTTGTGCCGGGATTGTTGCGGGCTCGGACTGCTTCGGGGCCGGATGAGGAGAGGATGATCGCCAGGCTGGCGGGAGCGCGGAAAGCGCCGGCTGATCTGGTGATGAGAGCACGGATCATCGCTCTGAGCTGGGACGGTCTGCGGGTTGCAGCGATCGCGGCGGAGCTGGGCTGTCATGCCAAGACGGTGCGGTGGTGGCTGCACCGCTTCAACACGCTGGGCCTGGAAGGGCTGGAGGACCGGCCTGTGGCCGGTCGGCCGCGCCGGATCACCGAGGCGGAGCGGTCCTGGATCATCGCGCTGGCCAGGCAGGCTCCGCAGGGGCGTCTGACCAGGCACGAGGACGGTGAACTGGCGGCGGAGGACGAGTCGGGTGCACCTGAATGGACACTCGATGCCCTCGCCGAGGCCGCCCGCCGCCACGAAATCGAGGTGGGGCGTTCCCAGGTCCGCAGAATCCTGCTGGCCAAGGGCGTCAGATGGCGCCGCACCCGCTCCTGGATCCGTTCGAAGGACCCCGATTTCGAGGGAAAAGGACGAGGGTCGTCGGCCTCTACACCCGCCCGCCCGACGACGCCACGGTCGTCTGCGTCGACGAGCTCGGGCCGGTGATCCCGCGTACTTTCCCACCGGCGCCGGGCTGGTCGCCGGACGGACACCGCATCAAAGCAGAACTGGACTACGGCCGCGGACCGGAGAAGACCTGGGTCTACGGCGGTCTCCGCGTTGCGGACGGACAGCAGGTCACCATGACCGCATCCTCCCGCAACAGCGTCTTCTACCAGCAGTTCTTACAGAAGCTGGAGCAAGCGAACCCAGTTGGCGACATCTACGTGATCACAGACAACCTGTCCTCACACAACAGCCTGTCCACCCGGGCCTGGCTCGAGGACCACCCCCGCATCCGGCACGTCTTCATACCCGTCGGAGCATGCTGGCTCAACCTCCAGGAAGGCTGGTGGCGGATCTTCCGCAAGGCCGCTCTCGCCGGCCAGACCTTCGCCGGGCCCGACGAGATCACCCAGGCCACCGAACTCACAACAGCCCAGCTCAACGCCCGAGCCAGACCCTGGATCTGGGGCAGACCCGTCCCGCCAGCCCGACACCTACGCCGCCGCTATACGTACCGCCTTTAAGGAACCCAGCACTAGTAGTGCTTGGTCATCTTCACTCGTGAGCGGCGTGTCTGTTTGCTCCTGTTTCTCGGATCTCCCGGCGCGAGTGGGGTGTTGGGGCAGGCTGGTTCTATGGGCCATGGGGATCTGACGAATGCGGAGTGGGATCGGCTGGAGGCGTTCAATGCGAAGACCTCTGCAGAACGTGAATGAGTGGGGCAGTTCACTCGATCGGGGCGATTGAGTCGCCAGCTTGAATGACGTGGGTTCTCATTGAGCTGCAGCGCAATGGCGTTCGAGTAGAAGGTGGCGGATGTACAACATGTGCGCCGAAGACGTAGCGACGGAGAATGGCTCCGGAGTGGCCACGGACCCTCGTGGCATGGTGTCTTCCTCGATGCCAATGTCCTGTGTGCTCGGCTCTTCGGCGACAAGGCAGCGTCGACACCAGACGGCGTGTGCGACCGTGACGGCTACTGCCGCAGCTGCATGAACTTCGTTGCCCAGGCAGTTCGTACTTCTCCCGTCACGGCGGATTCATCCACTCCGGTCGGCGATGCCAGGCAGCAGAACGCGGACCCTGTTGCGCCGAATCCGGGAGGTCACCCTCGTGGTCACTGATACGTCCCAAGAGCTGAACCGGTCCCGGCCGCCGCTCATCGCACGCTGGCGCGAATCGGCAAGCCAGCACCTCACCCCCACGAAAAGATCACTGATCGTGACGTGGATCGCCTTCGGGGTCACATGGGGAAGCGTGCGGACCATTACCCACGGTATTCGCGGCGGATGGCTGCCCTGGGGGAACGTCTCCGCCGGCGGCAAGCACCTGCACCACTACAACTTGGGCATCGGCATCCTTGCCGGCATTGGCATCATCGCCGTACGCGGCGACGAGCGCGCCGTCGGCCACCCGGCCGTTGCCGCTGCCTACGGCGCAGGAACCGCCCTCATCGCCGACGAATTCGCTCTGCTCCTCGATCTGCAAGACGTCTACTGGGCCAAGCAAGGTCGCCTCAGCGTGGATGTCTCCCTCGGCATCCTTTCCGTGCTCGGCGCGTACCTGACCGCCACACCGTTCTGGCACGAGTGCGCTCG
This sequence comes from Streptomyces sp. NPDC057486, assembly GCF_042802415.1. Lineage (NCBI taxonomy): Bacteria > Bacillati > Actinomycetota > Actinomycetes > Kitasatosporales > Streptomycetaceae > Streptomyces > Streptomyces sp. NPDC057486. The sequence continues at coordinate 6,736 of NZ_JBHVEE010000234.1, forward strand.
TGCGACCCATCACCACGTCGTCTCCGCCGCCAAGCAACACCTGACACACGCCAAGTAGGCACCGACGACCAGCACCTACAAGACGTCATCGACAGGGCGAACGTTGCCTGATACGGCACTAGCAAGAGGCCCTGCCGTCATGCACCACCACCGGCACGATCACCCGATCAGGAACCCTGTTCGACCAGACAAGCCCGTTGCGAGCGGATGGCTTCTCAGGTCAAATTCAGCCCGCCGTCCAGCACGATGACCTCGCCGGTGAGGTACGTGCTGGCGATCAGCGACGCCACCAGATCGGCCACGTCGGCGGGCTGGGCCGGGCGGTGCATGGGCGCGCGCTCCCGCCACAGCTCGTGCGCCTGTGCCCAGTCCTTTGTCATCGGCGTGTCCACCAGCCCCGGCGCCACCGCGTTGACGCGTACCTCGGGCCCGAGCGCCGCCGCGAGCAGCCGGGTCACATGATTGAGCGCGGCTTTGCTCGCCGCGTACGGCACCGACGAGCCCTTGGGGCGTACCCCGGCGTGGCTGGTGATGTTCACGATGCTGCCGCCCCCGGGGGATTTGCACAGCGCCGGAAGTGCCGCCGTGCACAGCACCCATGGCGCGATCAGGTTCACCTCCAGCAGTTGTCTCCAGTCAGCGGGTGTCGCCGCGGCCAGGTCGTCGTGCGGGATGGGCCAGCTGATGCCCGCGTTGTTCACCAGCACGTCCAGCCGCCCGAACCGGCCGAGCACCGTCTCAACCAGATCCCGGGCCTCGTCCTCCACCGCCAGGTCCGCCCGCACATACGCCCCGCCGAGCTCCGCCGCAAGCGCCTCTCCGGCCTCCGTACTGCGCCGTGAGTGCACGACGACCCGTATCCCGTCTGTCGCCAGCCTCCGCGCGACAGCCTCCCCGATTCCCGACGTCGAGCCGGTGACCAGAGCAACGGGCCGATCCGCTTGTTCAATCCTCATGCCGCGGACCCTGCCACGGTGGCCGTTACACCTGGGCCACCGCAGGAACACCCGAGCAGGAACCCTGTTCGACTGATCAAGCCGGTTGGTCGGAAAGCGGATCGCTTCTCAGCCCTGATCATGGGACTGACTGTGCCCCGCGCATCGCCTCGCAAGGCTCCGAACCTGTCGAAAGACACGTCGCGGTACTTCGCGGAGCTCACCGAAGGGCTGCGGTTCATCCGCGAGGACACGTTGCTGCCCCGCATCCTCGTGGTTTTCATGTTCGCCAACATTGCCGCTTCTCTGGGGCTGGTCCCTGTTGCGTACTGACAGGTAGAGAAGAACGCAGATCAGCGGCCGTGCCTGGGACTCTAGTGGCACGTCACGGAGGCTTGACCAGGTAGTCGACCTGTTGCCCATCGGCCAGCAGACTGTCCCCAAGATCTGATCTTGGAGGTGGTCGTGGGGCGTCGATCGAGTGTGTTCGTCCGGCCGGTGAGCATGGAGGAGGGCCGGAAGCTGCAGAGAATCAGCCGGAGGGCGAAGGACCCGGTGAAACTTCGTCGGGCG
>NZ_JBHVEE010000235.1:0-7959 GCF_042802415.1 Streptomyces sp. NPDC057486
GCCCGCAACTCGGCGGCCTGTTCCACGGACAGCTCCATACCAAGAGACCCTGCCACACAAGATCAAGTAATGCTGACGGAATCACAAGACACTAGTGGTGCATGGCCACGTTCCGCCAGCCGTCCCGGCTTGACCGGCTACGGCAACGCCAAGGACGCCAACCCCCACCAGCAAACTCGTCGATCCGCAAGGCGTCTGGCCATCACCGCACTTGGAGGGCCATTCAGACACTGCGTCACTGCCGCGGAGCCCATCGCACTGCTCAACTTCAATGGCCCCACTCGTCGGCAAGCCCGCACACGACTGCCCCAGTCGGTGCAACACTGGCTGCCTCGGGGACCTTGGTGCGCCCCGACACGAGCGACAGGGGTTCGTTCTTGGATGAGGAGCGGCGATGAACGAGATCGAGTTGGTGGTTGCGGCGCTGGGGGCGGGGGCTGCGGCGGGACTGTCGGATTCCGCCAGCAGTGCCGTGCGGGATGCGTACGAGAGGTTGCGCGTTGCGGTTCAGCGTCGTCTCGACTCACGCGGAGACCAGGACATCGAACTGCCCGTGATGGGCGGGGAATCCGAGATCGACGACGAATCGCTCCGAGAAGCGCTTGCCATGTCCGGCGCCGACCTGGACGGGCAGGTCCACGCTGCGGCGGAGGCGTTGTTGCGGGAACTCAACGGCAGCGGTCCCCGTGCCGGAATTGGCATGGTGCGCGTCCATGACTCCCAAGGCGTGCACGCCGGGCAAGGGCCGCAGATCAATTTCTTCAACGCCGGAGGAGCATCCGGTGACACACCAAGGGACTGAAGATCCCGTCGGAAGTGGAACCAATGATCCCGACGAGACCGTGAATCAAATCGAGATCACTGGTTCCAAAGGCGTGTTGATACACGGCACGCAGATCAATCATTACCCGAGCGAACGGCAGCGTGCCCGGTCACCCTACCTCCATCTGGTGCGGCAGATAGCCCCCGAGGAACTACAGGACCGATATAAGGAACTGAGGCAGCTCACAGCCTTCTGCTGTGAGCCGAAGCCGTCACACGATTACCTCTTCTGGAAGGCGGGTCCCTGGGCGGGGAAGACCGCTTTGCTGTCCTCGTTCGTCCTCGATCCCCCGGAGGAGGCGGAGATTGTCTCGTTCTTCATCACCCGCCGCTTCCCAGGGCAAAGCGATCACGGCGCATTCCTGAACGTCGTCATCGAACAGTTGGCAACGCTTCTTGGCGAGCCCATCCCGTCGAGCCTCGTCCCCGAGAGTCGCCCTGCGCATTTCCTGCAGTTGCTGGACGCGGCGGGCAGGGCGTGCAGGGGCCGGGAAAAGCACCTCGTAGTGGTTGTGGACGGGCTGGACGAGGACACCGGCGCTGCCCAACACAGCATCGCCGCGCTACTGCCTCACCGGCCTCCGACCGGCGTACGCATCGTGGCGTCCGGCCGCTCCATCCCCGCCGATGTACCCCCCGGGCACCCGCTCCGTCGCTCCGAGCAGATCCTGGCGCCGTCGGTACACGCCGAGGGCATTCGCATCGCCGCCGAACCCCAGCTGGATCGTCTGCTGCTGGGAGACGAGACCGAGCAGGAGCTGCTGGGCCTGATCGCCGCAGCCGGGGGCGGCCTTGACGGAGAAGATCTCTCCGAGCTCACGAACCGCCGGCTGAGCGAAGTCCAGGAGACGCTTCGCTCCTCGTCGGGGCGGGTGATCACACGTAAATCAGTTGCCAGCCCCATCAGATCCGTGGCTTTCCGTGAGATCTATCTTCTCGGTCATGAGGAGCTCCAGCAGGCCGCAGTCAAAGGATTCGGCCGAGAAGGAATACAGGAGTACCGTGAGCAGCTCCATGCCTGGGCCGAGCGTTACTGCCGGCTGGGCTGGCCCACGGATACTCCCGAATACCTCCTGCGCGGTTACTTCTCCATGCTGCAGGCCGACGGCGATCTGTCCAGGATGGCCGATTGCGCTTTGGATGTCGCACGACACGACCGATTGTTCGAGATGACCGGCGGCGATGTCGCCGCGCTTGCCGAAATCAGCGCCACGCAGGACGCGTTCCTCAGTCGGAACGAGCCCGACCTGCGGTTCTTGACCCTGCTGTCATTGCGCAAAGAACAGATCACCGGCCGCAACAACGACATCCCCTCCAACCTGCCAGCTGTATGGGCACTGACGGGTAAGCCTGAACGTGCCGAGGCACTCGCCCGGTCCATTCCTGGTCGTGGTCGTCAACTCGTCGCACTGGCTGCTGTTATCCGCGCCTTGAACGACCGGCAAGAGGATGCGTACGTGCACGCGCTGGTCGAGGAAGTGGTGACGTTCTCGGCGACAGTTCCTGTGTCGGACAGGGGTGCGTCCTCGGGACTCATCGATGTGTCCATCGCGGTCGCGAAGGCCGGCTACCACGAGGAAGCGTACAAAGTCGCCGCGGCGATCGCCGACCTTCTAAATCGGTCCAGCGCACTGGCCGGAGTGGCACGAGCGGCGGCTGAGGCGGGCCATATCGATTTTGCCGAGCGAACAGCCCGTAGCATCAGCGCGGACGATCGGCTGGGGATGGTGCGAGCGCAGCAGGAAATCGCGGAAGCACTGGCCGGGACGGACGCAATCCGAGCCAGGGCAGCGGCACGCAGGGCCGAGACCATCGCGCAAAGCATCACCGACCCGCTCCAAAGACCCTGGGCGTTGGCGCGGGCCGCTTCAACGCTGGCGGCGGTGGGACTGAACAGACGAGCCGCAACGGTGGCCGAGCGAATGGAGAATCTCGCGAGGAGCCGGGCGAGCTACGTCAGGCAGGACCATTTCGCAGGACAGTTGGGCGATGCGGCGAAGGCGTGGGCGCAGGCCGGTCGCGCCGAGCGCGCCCACGCCGTGGCTGCCGAGGCCGAGCACATCGCCAGGAGTATCACCACGAACGATGCGTACGAAAGTCTGGCCTGGGGCCACGTGGTTCGGGCCTGGGGAGCTGTCGGGGATCCGGGCCGAGCCGAGCAGGTTGCCCGGAGCATCACCGATCCGCGGACCCGGTTGCTGGATCTGGCCGCGGTGGCCCCGAAATGGGCCGAGGAAGGTGACTTCGATCGCGCCGAGGAGATCATCCGGAGCATCAGCCGTTCGACGCACAGCTCGGGAGTCTCTGACGCCGTGGACAGAGCCACGGCTCAAGTGGTGCAGACCCTGACCAAAGCAGGGGAGATCGGACGCGCCGAGGAGATCACCAAAATCATCACCGATCCTGGTCAGCGGGCACGGGAGATGGCCGGGGTGGCGTGCGCGTGGGCCGAGGCAGGAGAGGCTGCCCGCGCCAGGGCCGTAGGCAGGATGGCTGAGGAACTCGCCCGCGGCAGCACCAATCCCAGCCGTATGCTCTGGGACCTCGAGCGAGTGGTGGACTCTCTGGCTGCTTCGGGACATATGGCTGAAGCGAGAAGAATTGTCCAACGCACCTGGGATCTGGCGAACCGGATACCCGATCCCACGAACCAGGTGAGGACGCTGAGCCGCACGGCAGGAGCGGTTGTCGCGACCGAGGTGGTGCAGCGGGCGGAGAAGGTCGCCCGGACCATCACAGATCCTCACGAACTCGCGAGCGCTCAGAAGGAGATCGCGATGGCCTGGGGGAGGCTCGAGGACTTCGACCGCGCCGAAGACATCCTGTCCGACATCTCGGAGAGTGACGGTCTGCCTTGGGCGTGGCAGGAGGTGGCTTGGTCGGCTGCCCGGACAGGTGACTTCGACCGCGCCGAAGAACTCGCCTTGAGCATCACCATGGCTGAGTCACCGGAGCACGCCGTGGCAGTGGTAGCCCACACACTGGCAGGCGTGGCGCGGGCGGCAGCCAAGGCGGGCGAGGCCGATCGTGCCACCGCACTGCTGGAGCGGGCCGATCAATGTGCGAGGGATGCCGCAGACCCGTTGGAGCGAGCCCGGGAACTCTCGGAGGTCGCTCGGGCATGGGCTAATACGGGCGAAGCCGACCGCGCAAGAGCCGCGGCCCTCGACGCCGAGGCCATCATGGCCGGGTTCACCGATGCACTGCTTCGGTCTCGGGACTCGGCGGGCCTGGGATGGGATCACGAGATGGCGGATTGGACGTGGTCGACGGTGGCACCGGCATGCGCGGCCGCAGGGGATATCGCTCATGCCGAGGAGATCGCCTGGAACCTCGCCGAACCCGCCTACCGCGCGGACGCCTTGGTGGGCGTGGCCGAGTACGCAGCCCCGAAGCAGGCGCACAGGCTCATCGCGCACGCGCTGCAGACGGGCAGCTGGCAGCGAACGATCAGAGCCCTCGCCACTATGTCCCCCAGCGTGCTCACGGACATCGCTCAGGAAACGCTCACCAGGCTGCACGAGACCCTTCCAGACGGCGCTGGCAGGTCCGTCCCTGTTGGTGAACTCGGCTAGGACTTGCCCGGGCGATCAAGGTGCCGGCGGCTGAGACATGACGGGATTGCGGACGGTCGCTTCAGCTTGAGGACATGGCTGGCACACGACGTCGTGTGCCAGGGTTGCGGGTATGGATTGGCAGTCTGAGAGCCCGGAACTCTGGGCGTTCCTTGAGTCCCTGCGCCACGGCGACATCCTGTCCGGCACCGTTGCGGCGATCGAACGGTTCGGGGTCTTCGTGGCCCTGGACGACGGGCCTGGCCATCCCACCCTGCCTGGTGTCGGGTTCCTCGGTATCCCCGAACTGTCCTGGCGGCGCTTCGATGCTCCCACCGATGTTGTTCAGGTAGGGCAGCGTGTCTCGTGCGAGTTCATTGGGTTCGACACCCACAACGCTGAGGCCAGACTGTCTTTGAAGGCACTGGAGCCCGACCCCCTCCAGGCTTTCGCCGACCGCACAGTGGTGGGCCAGGAATTCCGCGGGACGGTTGAGCAGGTGCTTCCCATCGGCGTCCTCGTCGACCTCGGGGATGGGATCTTCGGGCTGGTCCCCTTCAGAGAGGTCGACGGCCGCCCTGCGGCGAGTCCGGCAGAAGACTTCGAGGTCGGAGAGGAGATTGCCGTCGTCGTCGCGGAAATCGAGCTGCCACGCCGCCGGGTGTTCCTCTCCAGGCCAGAGAGCGGCCAGTACGCAGGAGTCGTGCTGCCCACGTGACGGCTGCCGTGCCCGAATCGTTGAGGTGAGCATGGGGCGGGGCGATCTAACGGATGCCGAGTGGGCACGGCTGCGGCCGTTCCTGCCGGTCAGTAACGGGCGTTGTGGCAGGTGGCGGGATCACCGGCAGGTGATCGACGGGATTCTGCACCGGGTGCGGACCGGGGTGCAGTGGCGTGATCTGCCCAAGAGGTTCGGGCCGTGGAAGACCGTCTATGAACGCCACCGTCTGTGGTCGGCCGACGGGACTTGGGAACGTCTGCTCCAGCAGGTCCAGGCCGAGGCCGACGCGGTCGGGGAGATCGACTGGGACATCTCTGTCGACTCCACCGTTGTGCGTGCGCATCAGCATGCGGCCGGCGCCCGCACCGACCCGCCGCCAGCCCCCGCTTCAAAGGGGGCCGCGAAGGCAGAACACCAGGACGAGACGCCGTGGCAGGGCCTTCACGGCCGCCTGGTGGAGGTGGTGCTGGAGGCGAGGGCTTGGGCCGCTCGCGGGGCGGTTTCACCAGCAAAATCCACCTGAGCGCGGATGGCCGCTGCCGTCCGCTGTCCCTGGTCGTCACGGCAGGGCAGCGGGCGGACTGCACCCAGTTCGAATCGGTGCTGGAGAAGATCCGGGTCCCCCGTCTCGGGCCGGGCAGGCCCCGCAAGAAGCCGGACAGCCTCGCTGCGGACAAGGCCTACAGCAACGGCCCCGTCCGCGACTACCTGCGGCGCCGCGGCGTCAGGCACACGATCCCGGAGAAGACTGACAGCCAGGCCGCCCGCCTGCGCAAAGGATCAGGCGGCGGGCGGCCACCCGCGGTCAACGAAGAGCGGTACAAGAAACGCAACACCGTCGAGCGGGCCATCAACAAGCTCAAGCACGCCAGAGCCGTCGCCACTCGATACGACAAGCGCGGCTACGTCTTCCTCGGCACCGCCACCGCAGCAGCCCTCGTCATCTGGCTCCGCACGTGATCGCCCGGACAAGTCCTAGCAGCGCGTTCCGCCGCTAATCGCCGCCGAAGGATCCAGCCGACCAAACGAGACACGTGCCCTCACGTCCCTACGCAGCAACACGGCGTTGACCTGCATCAACACCCCGCGAACCCCAGATAACCACGGTGCGAAGCGCCGTGACCCAGTAGAGGAGCCGTACGCGCTCGACTTCATCGGTGTACTAGCGCAGCTGGGGGCCGGCGGAGTCGCCGGGCAGCGCCTCGCCCAGGTCGGGGTCGACGGAGACGACGACCAGGGCGCGGCCCAGGGCGCGGATCTCCGCCTCTCTGGTGATGTTTCTCCGGTTGCTTGGCGGCGGATTCGGAGAAGGCGATCCTGGCGCGGCGTGGGCTGTTCTGCGGGGCCATCAGGCGACGGCCGAACGCTGTGCGGCGAGCCGGGCGAGGTAGGCCTCGCGCAACTTCTCCCACGGCGTGCAGTCCTCCAGCGAGGGCAGGCCGTTGGTGGCGATGTCCTCCAGGACAGCGGCGAGCTGGTCGGTGTTCTTGCGGGTTTTGGCCGCGTAGCGCGGACCGCGTCGGCGGCCGCGGGCTCCCCGTCGGGCTCGCCGAGCGCGCCTGCGGGCGGTGCGACTTCCAGCGCTGCTGTGAGCAAGCCCGTCAAGGACGGGCCTGCGCCGGGCGGGACGCGGGAGGTGTCGCCGCGGGCCCCGTCCAAGAAGAAGACGACGGGTCCCAGGCAGCCGGAGCCGGGGCGAAGCTCGTGGACGCCGGAACCGCCGCCGTATGAGCCATCGCCGTACAAGCCGCCGACGAGCACACCGCCCCCAGAGGGTGGCAGCGGTGGCGATCCCTTCCCGGAGGCGACCTGCTGGGACGTCACCAACGACTGTGTGTGATCTGGGCATCGGACCGTCCTATGCGGTGATGTGGCGGTAGCTGACCACGTCGGAGGGTCGGCGAGCGGTGCGACGGTGACCGTGCGGCCGGGGCGGGGGGCGTGGATGACCTTGCCGTTGCCGATGTACAGCCCCACATGGCCGGCGCCGTAGGACAGGACGAGGTCACCGGGCACCAAGCGCGGCCGGCTCGTGGCGGTCCCGGCATGGATCTGGCCCCAGGTGGTGCGCGGCAGCTTCACCCCGGCCTTCTGCCACGCGCGCATCACCAGGCCCGAGCAGTCGAAGCCCCGCGGTCCGGTACCGCCCCAGACATAGGGCTTACCCAGCTGCGCCCGGGCGAAAGCGACGGCCGCGGCGCCGCCCTTCGCATGGCGCTTATGGGGAGTAGCGGTCTTCTGCGGTGCAGGCGAGGGCCGGTGGGATGCACCGCCCCTCGGTTCGGCGGCCGTGGACGGCAGCACGCGCAGTGAGGCCGAACTGCGCCGGCTCGCCTGGGTCAGTTCGCTCATCGCCGCAGTGATCGGTGTGGTGATGGCCTACACGGCCGACTTCGTCACCACGTTCTTCCACGTCACGGACCAGTCGCTGTAAGGCGTTGGAGGCGCTGGCGGCACGGATGTGCACCGGCACGCGGCAGCGGGCACTCGGCCTCTTCGTCTCACCACCGCGCTGGTCTGCGGCCTGACGGCAAAGGCGCCGCGTGCTTCGGGCAACTCTGCTGTCCAGTCGGCTGAGCCGGCACCTGGCGGTGTCGGGCGGTGCGGCCTCTTGTGAGGTCGTATTGCCGATACCCTGCGGTGTCTACGGCGTCAAATAGCGGGCGCCGAAATCTGGAGGCATCACCCCATGCTGATTGCTCAGCGTCCCGCGTTGACCGAAGAGGTCGTCGACGAGTTCCGCTCCCGGTTCGTCATCGAGCCGCTCGAGCCGGGCTTCGGCTACACCCTCGGCAACTCTCTCCGCCGCACGCTCCTCTCCTCGATCCCCGGCGCTGCTGTCACCAGCATCCGGATCGACGG
>NZ_JBHVEE010000236.1:0-7921 GCF_042802415.1 Streptomyces sp. NPDC057486
CCAGACTCTTTTTCGTTTCCGTTTCCGGTCCGAATTTGATTCCGGTGGCCTTTGGAGTGGCCTTTGCCTTTCGGCGGATCCGACTTTATCAGAAGTTCTGAGTCGGAATTTCCGCCCCGCTCGGGGCGTCCTAGGCGCACGAGTGCGCGGGCTGCTTCCCGGTCAGGCGGAACCGCAAACGTACTGGAGCGGGGCGCCCGATGCAAATCGGGGGCCCCGCTCCGGAGTTCGCGCCTGTCGGAGGGTCAGACCTCGACGACCACGGGGAGGATCATCGGGCGCCGACGGTAGGTGTCGGAGACCCACTTGCCCACCGTGCGGCGGACGAGCTGCTGCAGCTGGTGCGGCTCCATCACGCCGTCCTGGGCGGACTTGTTGATCGCTTCCTCGATCTTCGGTACGACGGCGCTGAATGCCGCGTCGTCGATACCGGAACCCCTGGCATGGATGTCGGGGCCGCCCGTGATCTTGCCGGAAGAGCTGTCGACCACGATGAAGACCGAAATGATGCCTTCGTCGCCGAGGATGCGGCGGTCCTTGAGGGAGGTCTCCGTGACGTCCCCGACCGAGAGGCCGTCGACGTACACGTAACCCGCCTGGACCTTGCCGACGATCTTGGCCTTGCCGTCGATGAGGTCGACCACGACACCGTCCTCGGCGATGACGATGTGGTCCTTGGGAACACCGGTAAGGGCGCCCAGCTCGGCGTTGGCCCGCAGGTGACGCCATTCGCCGTGCACCGGCATCAGGTTCTTCGGCTTGCAGATGTTGTAGAAGTACAGGAGCTCGCCGGCCGAGGCGTGGCCCGAGACATGGACCTTGGCGTTGCCCTTGTGGACGACATTGGCGCCCCAGCGGGTCAGGCCGTTGATCACGCGGTAGACCGCGTTCTCATTGCCCGGGATCAGGGACGACGCCAGGATCACCGTGTCGCCCTGAACGATCCGGATCTGGTGGTCGCGGTTGGCCATCCGGGACAGTGCGGCCATCGGCTCGCCCTGCGAGCCCGTGCAGACCAGCACGACCTCGTCGTCCGGCAGGTCGTCGAGGGTCTTGACGTCGACGACCAGGCCCGCGGGAACCTTCAGATAACCGAGGTCGCGGGCGATGCCCATGTTGCGGACCATCGAGCGGCCGACGAAGGCGACCCGGCGGCCGTACTCGTGTGCTGCGTCCAGGATCTGCTGAATGCGGTGCACATGGCTGGCGAAGCTCGCCACGATGATGCGCTTCTGGGCGTTCGCGAAGACCGTGCGCAGGACGTTGGAGATGTCCCGCTCGGGCGGTACGAAGCCGGGCACCTCCGCATTCGTCGAGTCGGAGAGGAGGAGGTCGATGCCTTCCTCGCTCAGCCGGGCGAAGGCGTGCAGGTCGGTGAGCCGGCCGTCCAGCGGGAGCTGGTCCATCTTGAAGTCGCCGGTCGCGACGGCCATGCCCGCAGGGGTGCGGATGGCGACCGCGAGGGCATCCGGGATGGAGTGGTTGACCGCGATGAACTCGCAGTCGAAGACGCCGATGCGCTCGCGCTGGCCTTCTTCCACCTCAAGGGTGTACGGACGGATCCGGTGCTCCTGAAGCTTCGCCTCGATCAGTGCGAGGGTCAGCTTGGAACCGATGAGCGGGATGTCCGGCTTCAGGCGCAGCAGATACGGGACGCCACCGATGTGGTCCTCGTGGCCGTGCGTGAGGACGATGCCCTCGACGTCGTCGAGGCGGTCCCGGATCGTGGAGAAATCGGGCAGGATCAGGTCGATTCCGGGCTGCTCCTCCTCGGGGAAGAGCACTCCGCAGTCGACGATGAGCAGGCGGCCGCCGTACTCGAAAACCGTCATGTTGCGGCCGATTTCGCCGAGGCCGCCGAGCGGGGTGACGCGGAGGCCACCCTTCGGGAGCTTCGGCGGGGTGCCGAGTTCGGGATGCGGATGACTCAAAAGACTCTCCTTACCACGCACGCCACGTACCGCTGAGGCACGTGGCGTGCGTGTCATTCGTGCACTTGCTGTTCTCTGACGTCGCTCTTGTGAGTGTTCTTCGCGTATTCAGTTGTGAAGTCTGTGGTTACAGCTGTACCCCACCGGCGGCGAGGTCGATCTTGAGCTGGGCCGCTTCCTGTGCGGTGAGTTCCACCAGAGGGAGGCGCAGCGGGCCTGCGGGCAGGCCCTGCAGCGCCAGCGCCGCCTTGGTGGTGATCACGCCCTGGGTGCGGAACATGCCGGTGAAGACCGGCAGGAGCTTCTGGTGGATCTCGGTGGCCTTCTGGACGTCGCCACCGAGGTACGCCTCGATGAGGGCACGCAGGTCGGGGGTGACGACGTGGCCGACGACGGAGACGAAGCCGACCGCGCCGACCGAGAGCAGCGGGAGGTTCAGCATGTCGTCGCCTGAGTACCAGGCGAGGCCGGACCGGGCGATGGCCCAGCTTGCGCGGCCGAGGTCGCCCTTGGCGTCCTTGTTGGCGACGATTCGCGGGTGCTCGGCGAGCCGTACCAGTGTCTCTGTGTCGATCGGCACACCGCTGCGACCGGGAATGTCGTAGAGCATCACCGGGAGACCGGTGGCGTCCGCGATCGCCGTGAAGTGGCGGAAGATGCCTTCCTGCGGCGGCTTGTTGTAGTACGGCGTGACTGCGAGAAGACCGTGCGCGCCGGAGCGCTCGGCCGTGCGGGCGAGCTCGATGCTGTGGCGGGTGTCGTTGGTACCGATGCCGGCGACGACATGGGCCCGGTCCCCTACAGCTTCCAGGACCGCCCGTACGAGCTGGTCTTTCTCCGCGTCGCTGGTGGTCGGGGACTCGCCAGTGGTGCCGTTGATGATCAGGCCGTCATTGCCTGCGTCCACCAGGTGGGCGGCGAGCCGCTGGGCGCCGTCGAGGTCGAGTGCGCCGTCCGCCGTGAAGGGCGTGACCATGGCGGTGAGGACCCGCCCGAAGGGAGTCTGCGGAGTGGAGATCGGAGCCATGGGTAACACGCTACTCGCTGCTCAGCGCCCGGTGGTCCCTCGGGGGGACAAGGGAGAGGAGCCCGGCACTGCCTGCTCGGGGGTTCAAGCAGTGCCGGGTCCGTTTGATCAGCCTAGATGAACTTCACGAAACGTCGCAATACGGACACCGCTTACGGGGCTACGCGTCCATTCTTGTTGAAGGCTGCATGGGTGAGCGGCATGAGCCGAGCCCAGTGGTCCTCCATCTGTTCGCCGACCATTTCGATCTCACGCTGCGGGAAGGACGGGACCTTCGCCAGCTCGTGCTGGGTGCGCAGACCGAGGAAGTGCATCAGCGAACGCGCGTTGCACGTGGCATACATCGACGAGAACAGGCCGACCGGGAGCACGGCCCGGGCGACCTCGCGTGCGACGCCGGCAGCGAGCATCTCCTGGTACGCCTCGTACGCCTCGCGGTACGAGTCCTCCATCACGCGGCCGGTGAGCTCCTGCTGGGCCGCGGTGCCCTCGACGAACTCGTACTTGCCGGGGCGCCCCTGCTGGACGAGCTTGCGGGCCTCACCGGGAACGTAGAAGACCGGCTCCAGCTCCCTGTAGCGGCCCGATTCCTCGTTGTACGACCAGCCGACGCGGTGACGCATGAACTCGCGGAACACGAAGATCGGTGCGCTGATGAAGAACGTCATCGAGTTGTGCTCGAACGGGGATCCGTGACGGTCCCGCATGAGGAAGTTGATGAGCCCCTTCGAGCGCTCCGGGTCCTTCGTGACCTCTTCGAGGGACTGCTCTCCGGCCGTGGAGACACGGGCGGCGAACAGGACGTCGGAGTCGGTCGCGGAGTGCTTCACCAGCTCGACGGTCACATCGCTGCGGAAGCTGGGCTTTGCGGGCTCGGGGGTCTCGGTCACCGGCGGGGGTCCTTCCAATTGCGTCGCTCGGGCGGCGCCCACTCTACGGGCCGCCACCGACAACGAGCCTCACAAGGCCCGTCCGAGGATTTCTTCGGCGAATTCGGCGATTCGGGGCACCGAACGGGCCCGCCGTGCGTCTGACTCAATAACACCGTCTCCATCAGAGTTCAAGGAGAGCTTCCTCATGTTCCGCCGGCGTGAAGCCGTCCCGTTCGCTTTCGTGGCCGAGGCCGACCGATTCCGCAGCAACGTCACCCCGCCGCCCCGGGAGCGCGCCACCGTCTCCCAGCTGGCGGCCCGCTCCCTCGTGGGGCTGACCGTGATCGCCGGTCTCGCCGGATCGCTGCTTCTCGGCCTTCCGGCCCTCGCCCCGGAGCAGACTCCGTCGCACAGCCAGCAGACCGAGGCCGCCCACCGCTGACTCGTACGGACCCCTGGGGTGGTAGGGGCGGGGGCCTGCTCGGTAGCCTCACCGGGCACAGCAATCGAGCGTGCTTGTGAGTGAGGATCAGTCGTGCCCCTGCCCTTTCTGACGGCCGACCGCGCGTTTGACGCGAGCGCTGAGGACATTGCGCTGCCGTTCGACGACCACGACAGCTGGCGGCGCCCCTACCGCCCCGGGCCGTGGCGGGTCGCGGCGGCGGCCACTGCGTTGTTGCTCGCCTCGTTCGTGCTCATCGCGGGCATGATCATCGCGTTTGCCGGGGCGTTGCCCGGGGCTTCCCTATGTGTCGGGCTCGCCCTTGTGATGATCTTCTGCGCACTGCGACTGCTGCGGATGGGCGCCTGGGTGAGCCGGCACGGCGTACGGCGGGTGGGCTTCTTCCTGACGACGACCGTGTCGTGGAACCGGGCCGCCACGGTCCGTACGGTTCAGCAGCCGGTGAGGTGGCTCGGCTTCCCCCGCACCGTGCAGGGTCAGGCCCTGATCGTCGTACGGAAGGGTGGCGAGGCCGTGCCGCCGCTGCTCACCGACTGCAATGCGGACTTCCTCGGGCGTGGCGAGGCGTTCGACCGGGCCGCCGACACGATCGAGGCATGGGGGGACGAGTACCGGCGCGGCTGAGGGCCGTCCCGCAGGGCCTTCGTGTGGAGTGGCGGCAGGTCACCGTGCCGGTACGCCGGTCCATGCAGGCGAGCCGGTGCGGTCCGTGTCGGCGACGACGCGGTGCGCACCGGCACGCCGATGCGGACCGGGCCGATCGTGCGGCCGGTCCGCAGTTCGCGCACGCATGCCTCGACCGCGGCGGGAGTGCGGTGCGGGCCGAACGAGGCCGGCTGGACCGGCAGGCCGGATCCACTTCGCCCTCGGCGACGAACCCGCGTACCCACATATGAGCCGTCGTGCACGAGACACCCACCTCGGCCACGGCTTGGACTGGTGTACGGCGTCCGCGTCCGGTTCCGTCCTCGGACGCCGTACGGGCTCGAACGTCTCCTCAGTCGCCGGACGGGACCGAGGTCGCGGACGAGCCCGGTGCGCCCGTCGGCGTCGGGCTCATGTGCAGGGCGATGGCGCGCTGCATGGCCTTGCGGGCGCGCGGGGTGTCCCGGGCGTCCTGATAGGCGACGGCGAGGCGGAACCAGCAGCGCCAGTCGTCCGGGGAGTCCTCGGTCTCCTCGCGGCGCCGTGCGAACACCGCGTCGGCCGAATCGCGGTCGATACGGCCTCCCGGGGTACGGACCAGTTCGTCGACCGGCAGGCCACCCTCGGATTCGAGTTCGGCGGCGAGGGCGTTGGCCCTGCGGACGAACTGGGTGTTCTTCCAGAGGAACCAGATACCGATCACCGGCAGGATCAGTACCGCGACCCCGAAAGTGACCGTGATCAGCGTGCCGTGCTCGATGAGCAGCAGGCCACGGCTGCCGACCAGGACGAAGTAGAAGACCAGGACGGCAGCGGTGACGAAATAGGTGATCTTTGCGCGCATGGCGGTGGGCTCAGTCAGTTCAGGTCGAGGAAGTTTTCCAGGCCGAAGGTGAGGCCCGGAGTGGTCGCCACGCGGCGCGCGCCGAGCAGGATGCCCGGCATGAAGCTGCTGTGGTGCAGGGAGTCGTGGCGGATGGTGAGGGTCTCCCCCTCGCCGCCGAGCAGCACCTCCTGGTGAGCCAGGAGGCCGCGGAGCCGGATCGCGTGGACCGGGACCCCGTCCACGTCCGCGCCGCGGGCGCCGTCGAGCGCCGTGGCCGTGGCGTCCGGCTGCGGGGCGCAACCGGCCTTTCGCCGGGCCTCGGCGATCAGCTGGGCGGTGCGGGTGGCGGTGCCGGACGGAGCGTCGACCTTGTTGGGGTGATGCAGTTCGACGACCTCGACGGACTCGAAGTAGCGGGCTGCCTGCTCGGCGAACTTCATGGTGAGGACCGCGCCGATGGAGAAGTTCGGCGCGATGAGCACACCGGTCTCCGGGGAGGCGGAGAGCCAGGTGTTCAGCTGCGCGAGCCGCTCGTCGGTCCAGCCGGTGGTGCCGACGACCGCGTGGATGCCGTGCCGGATACAGAAGTCGAGGTTCCCCATCACCGACCCGGGCGTGGTGAGTTCGACCACGACCTGGGCGTCGTTCTCGGTGAGGGTCTCCAGCTTGTCGCCCCGGCCGAGAGCGGCCACCAGTTCCATGTCGTCGGCGGCCTCGACGGCTCGTACGGCCGCCGATCCGATGCGGCCCTTGGCGCCGAGAACGGCCACGCGCAGCTTGCTCATTGCTCTGCTTCCTTACGGGTGGGGTTAGGAGACCGCTTCGTCGAGGCGGCCGGCCTGCTTGTCCTTCAGCGGACCGATGACGGAGAGCGACGGTCGCTGTCCGAGGACTTCGCCGGCCACCGCCCGGACATCATCGGGGGTGACCTGTGCCATCCGGGACAGCAGGTCGTCGACCGACAGCTGCTCACCCCAGCACAGCTCGCTCTTGCCGATACGGTTCATCAGCGCACCGGTGTCCTCAAGGCCGAGGACGGTGGAGCCGGAGAGCTGGCCGATGGCGCGGCCGATCTCCTCGTCGCTCAGTCCGTCGGACGCTACCCGGTCGAGCTCGTCACGGCAGATCTTCAGGACATCGTGGACCTGGCTGGGCCGGCAGCCCGCGTACACGCCGAAGAGTCCGCAGTCGGCGAAGCCCGAGGTGTACGAATACACGCTGTAGGCGAGACCGCGCTTCTCCCGTACCTCCTGGAAGAGGCGGGAGCTCATGCCGCCGCCGAGTGCGGTGTTGAGCACCCCGAGTGCCCAGCGGCGCTCGTCGGTGCGGGCCAGACCGGGCATACCGAGGACGACGTGGGCCTGCTCGGTCTTCCGGTTCAGTACCTCGACCCGGCCTGCGGTGCGCAGGGGGCGGGAGCCCTCGCGCGGTGCGACCGGGACGGCGTCGGTGCGGGTCAGCGCGCCGGCCCGCTCGAAGGCCCGGCGGACCTGTCGGACGACCTTGGCGTGGTCGACATTGCCCGCCGCGGCGACGACCAGGTGGGTCGGGTCGTAGTGCTTCTTGTAGAAGCGGGCGATCTGGCCGCGGCTGAGCGCGTTGATCGTGTCGACGGTGCCGAGGACCGGACGGCCGAGGGGGGTGTCGCCGAACATCGTGTGCGCGAACAGATCGTGCACGCAGTCGCCCGGGTCGTCCTCGGTCATCGCGATCTCTTCGAGGATGACGCCGCGCTCGGCGTCGACATCCTCGGGGGCGATCAGCGAGCCGGTCAGCATGTCGCAGACGACATCGATGGCCAACGGCAGGTCGGTGTCGAGGACCCGCGCGTAATAGCAGGTGTACTCCTTCGCCGTGAAGGCGTTCATCTCGCCGCCGACCGCGTCGATCGCGGACGATATGTCGAGAGCACTGCGCCGGTCCGTGCCCTTGAACAGAAGGTGCTCGAGGTAGTGCGTCGCGCCGTTCAGCGTGGGTGTCTCGTCGCGTGATCCGACGTTGACCCAGATCCCGAAGGTGGCGGAGCGTACGGAGGGCAGGGTCTCGGTGACGATCCGCAGACCGCCGGGGAGGACCGTGCGGCGGACTGTGCCGACGCCGTTGCTGCCCTTGAGAAGCGTTTGGGTACGGGCGACGGCCCGCGCCTCGGAGGAGGCG
>NZ_JBHVEE010000237.1:0-7639 GCF_042802415.1 Streptomyces sp. NPDC057486
TTCCTAGGGCGTGTGTCGGAAGTCCCGCCTGCCCCGCGACGTCGGGCACGCACGCTCGCTGCGTTGTCGGGGTCGTCCAAGTACGTCCAGTACGAGGACGACCCTCCGCCTTGCGATCGCACGCACCAGACGCCGGGCCCACCCTTCGGGCGGACGGCGGGACTTCCGACACACGCCCCAGTGCGCTGATCACAGACGTTCACGGTGCGGGGCGACACGCCGCCCGGCCTGCCAGCCGGGTGGCGTGCCGTCCATGTGGCAGTGGGCCGGGGTCTGTTGACGTCCGGCCACGTTGCCCATCGGGCCCGGACGGCCGGGCATACGGGAGGCACGGGCGGCTGCCAGGACCTGACGCATATGGTCGAGGAGGCCGACCTGCTCGGCAACTCCCTTTGTTCGCGGCCGCAGCTTCCCGCCCTCGGACAAGAAGTCGTTGCACGGGTCGGCCACAAGCAGTGCGGTCGTCCCGCCGGCGTATCCGGGGTCGTTCATGCCAAGGTTCCCTCACGGGTGGTTCTGGACGGTGGCGGAACAACCGTCCACGAGGCACGGACCCGTCGCCCGGCCGGAGGTGGGGGGGCGGTCAGCTCTTGAGGAAGTCCAGCAGTTCCGCGTTGAAGGCCTTCTCGTGCTCGCCGACGAGGCCGTGCGGGGCGCCGGAGTGGACTATGAGGGTTGAGTCCTTGATGAGTTCGGCGGACTTGGGAGCAGAGGCGACGAAGGGCACGATCTGGTCGTCGTCACCGTGCACGATCAGCGTCGGAACGTCGAAGCGCTTGAGGTCCTCGGTGAAGTCCTGCTCCGAGAATTGCTCGATGCAGTCGTACGCGCCCTTGAGGCCGACCTGCATGCTCCATATCCAAAAGGCCCGGCGTGCCCCGTCCGAGCCGGTGACCCCTGGCCTGTTGAAGCCGTAGAAGGGATCCGCGAGCTCCCAGTAGAACTGGGAGCGGTCGCCGGTGACACCCTCGCGAATGGCGTCGAACGCCTCGATCGGCAGGCCCTCCGGGTTGGTCTCGGTCCTGAGCATCAGTGGCGGCACCGCACCCAGCAGCACAGCCCTGGCGACGCGGCCGGTGCCGTGGCGGCCGATGTAGCGGGCCACCTCGCCGCCGCCGGTGGAGTGACCGACCAGGACGGCGTCGCGCAGGTCGAGGGTGTCGATCAGCTGCGCCAGGTTGTCGGCGTAGGTGTCCATGTGGTTGCCGTTCCACGGCTGGCCCGAGCGTCCGTGCCCGCGCCGGTCGTGGGCAATGGCCCGGTAGCCGTTCTCCGCGACCAGGCGGAGCTGGCCATCCCACGCGTCGGCATTGAGAGGCCAGCCGTGGCTGAACACGACCGGCTGCCCACTGCCCCAGTCCTTGTAGAAGATCTCTGTCCCGTCAGCAGTGGTGAACGTGCTCATCGTGGTTCCTCCCGGCTGACTTTCCCGAGCCGTCACACCCGCGACGGTCACCGTCCGGCTCACGACCATGTATGTGCGGGTCCAGCTCCTGCGACTCACCGATCGCACCCACCGTCACGGACGCTGCTCACGCTCCGCTCCGGCAGCCAGTTTCGACCATAGAACGCCACAGATCGGGGTGCCATGTTGAGCCGGATGGAGGGAGTGTCCCTCTGCCGGCGGGCCGGCGCCGAGCAGTGGATCAGGGCGGTGCGCCGAAGGGGATGCAGACGGGCAGGTCCTCGTTGAAGGTGTGGTCGGTGCTGTGCCGCCTGCTGTCGGAGACAGAGGAGACGGTCACCCTGCGTGCTCGCGTCCGTCCCGCGGGCCGAAGGCTTCGAGAGCGTCTGTGTCGGTTGCGCGCGCGTGCAGGAAATAGTCGGCCCACTCCGCGATTTCGGGGTACGAGGAGTCCTGGCTGACCTGGATGACGGCCGCCTCGATGTCGAAGTCGGTGACGCGCAGGTCGATGCCAGGGCCCAGGATGGCCCAGTGGGCTCCGCTCCGTCCGTAGGGCATGCCCACGCTGCCGGGGTTGATCACCAGCCGGCCGTGGGCCAGGCGGACGAATGGCATGTGGGTATGGCCGCAGACCACGGTGCGGATGTCGGTGTCGAGCCCACCGAACACGTCCTTCCAGCGATCGAGGCGCGAGTCGACCAGGACGACCTCTTCGTCGTCCCGGGGGGTGGCGTGGCAGAACAGCACCTTGCCCAGGCCGTGCACGGACAGGGAGAGTGATCGCGGCAGCCGGCCGAGGAGGGCGAGGTGGTCCTCGCGCAGCTGTTCGGCAGCCCAGGGGGCGATCGGATCAGGGATCGAGTCGCGCTGCCCGCGGCGGTACTCCAGAAGTTCGCGATCGGCGTTGCCACTGATCCAGATGACCCGGTCGCCGAGGCTGGTCAACAGGTCCAGGACCTGGGTCGGTTGCGGACCTGCGGTGATGTCGCCGGTGAGCACGATCTGATCAGCGGCGCTCACCTCCGGCTCGGCCAGCACGGCCTCGAGCGCGGGCAGGACTCCGTGAATGTCGGAAAGGACGGCTACTCGGTTCAGCATGGTCACCACTGTGAGGTGAAGACAGCCGGGAAGTGAGAGCGTTCGCCCGACGCGAAGGACGAGGTGGGGCCGCTTCACCGTGCACCGTCACCGGAGGCGTAGCTCTTCAGGGGCGGAGAGTTTCGCCCACTGCGTCGGGTCCGCCCTGCTGAGGGCGTGGAAGGCACGATGGCGAGTACGTCGCCCGAGGAGAAGGCCGGGTCGACGATGCCCTTGTCTGCGCGTCGGCCGTCGACTGGACGTCTGCGTCGTCGTGCCCCGGCAAGAAGTGGAACAGGTCGCCGGGGGAGGTGCGCTCCGGCCGGGCAGAGCGTCGTTCCGCCGGGGATGACGGGACGACCCTCGGCCGGGGAGATCGTGGCCGGTGATGGGACCGCCTCGGCGATCATGCTTGCTCACCGGAAACGGTCCGGTGGAGTCTGCGCGGTGGCACGCCGACCGGCTGTACCTTTCCGACGGGACCTCTGGCGAGGTGATCGTCGCGCCAGGCCGGCCGGAGCGAGACGACTGCTCATCTCGGTGGCCCCGGACACCGAGACCGCCGATCGTGTGAGGACTGCGGCCGCGGGACCGCATCACCGGTTGCGGCGATCTCCATCCCGGCTGTGCGGCGGCGCCGTCGCCGGTCCCCGGTATCGGTCACACCGGTTCCTGGTCGGCTGTGCTCATCGGCCCGGCGAGAACCGACCTGGTACACACGGTGAAGAGGGCGCCGCCGGGGTCGCTGATGACGGATTCGGTCCCGCCGCCGGGCGAGGGGGCCACGGGGGTTGCGGTTCCTCCTGCCGCGCGTGCTGCGACGATGGCCGATTCCACGTCGTCGACCTGGAAGTGCACGTGCCAGCGCGGCCGCACGCGGGGGTCGGGAGATTCCCCGACGCCGCCTCCGCGCAGGGTGGCCACAGTGTCCTTGCCCTGGCGGACGGTGACGGTGTCCTGCTCGTAGGCGTAGGTGACCTCGCAGCTGCCGGGTTCGCCGGAGGCCCAGTCGAAGATCTCGGCGTAGAAGATGGCGGCGTCGAACGCGTCACGGGTGCGCAGCTCGAGAAAGGCCGGTGCGTTGCCGCGGCCGGCCGACCAGGGCAGGGTGCGGCCTTCCCAGAAGCCGAAGACGGCCCCGTCGCGGTCTGCTGCCATCACGCCCCGGCCCAGGCCGAAGCGCACCGGGCCGACGGCGATGGTGCCGCCGCGCTCACGGGCCCGGGCTGCGGTGACGTCTGCGTCGGCCACGGCGAAGTACGGGGTCCACGCCCCGGCCACCGGCAGGCCGGGCGCCACCTCGGCCAGCCCGGCCACCGGTCGCCCCTGAACGGTGGCGACCGAGAAACCCGCTCCCAGGCTGCCCCGGCGAAACTCCCATCCCAGAACGGTCGTGTAGAAGTCCTGCGTGGCGCGCAGGTCGCGGGTCATGAGGTTGACCCAGCACGGTGTACCGCACACCGGAGTCACGTGACGTGCAGGCGTCATCAGGATTCGTCTCCTCGCCCCCGCACGAGGGGCTGTCAGCGGCCGAGTGCCTCGCGCAGCTCCTGTTTGTTCATCGTCGAGCGGCCCTCGACGTTCTTCTTTTTCGCCTCTTCGTAGAGCTGGTCCTTGGTGGGGCCCTGCGCTCCGCGATGGGACCGTTCACCGCCACGCTGCGAGGCGGATTTCGGATCGCGCAGGGATGCCCTGCTCGCCGTTTGCGCCTCTCCCGAGCGGGCCCGCTCCTTGTTGACGGTGCGCGCGGCGATTTCCTTCGCACGCTCCTCGGAGACACCGCGCTTCTCGGCACTCTCCTTGATGTGCTCGTACTGCCGCTCCCGCTTACGACTGGATCCTGCCGGCATCACACCGCACCTTTCCTCCTGCCCGTCCTGTCCGTCCGGGTGGCGACTCGCGCGCCCCGCGCACCATCCCGTACCGGTCCACCGCATGCACTCCACGCATACGCCCACTGCGCCCCGCACGCCACCCGGGACAGCGCCGGATCTCCCCTGACGAGCCCTGAGCGGAAGCCGCCCTGCGAGCCGCCATGGCTGGTGGGTGCTTCCGACGGGTTCCCCTCGCTGCGCAACGGCCCGGAGTCGGCGCAGACTGGGGGTATGAACCCCTACGAGGGGCTGGCAACGGTGGAGCGCAGCGACGGGACCCTGGTCCGTGTGTGGGCCGAGGTCACCGTCGCCCAGGAGCACAGCGCGGCAGACCCTGACCGGCCCTGGACGGCCCGGCTGACCGCGCCCGGCGGCGAAGGACTGCTGCTGCGGGGCGCCGTCAGCCTGATCCTCGACTCCGGGACCCGCTGGCCCGCCGAGGTCACCTACACCCAGCTGTCATCCGGCCTGCACTCCCCGAGCTGGACCGAGATCCGGGGCACAGGGCCCGCCGTGACCGTGCCGGGCGTGATCTCCGGCGACCATGCCCGGGACGATGCGCCGAAGCCCGGTGTGACGGGTCCCGGCGAGCGGCGAGGAACGGTTCTCCGGCCCGAACCGGACCCCGACCACGACGGAACCCCCTGAAGGGGCCAGGGACCGGCCGATGGATCCGGACGACGCCCGGATTTCGTGCCCGGGAGAATCTCGACAGGACCTCGTACTCGTCGAGGTCCTGCGCCCGGTCGCCGAGGACATCGAAGCACCGTCGCACAGGTCGCCACCGCGTGGGTGCCCTCCCGTGGCGACGACCTCGTACGGACCTTCGGAGCCTGGTGCCCCGCGCGGCTCACGGACGTGGGGGCCGCAGCAGAGTCCGTGCTCATCGACACGGGACTGCCGGCCCAGATCGAGCGCTTCACACCGGCTGGTGCCGCGGGCAGGCGACCGCTGTCCGTCGAACCGGATGACGCGAAGCAAGCGCACCCTGATGCTCACCGACCGCACGCAGCACCTTCTCGTCCTGGAGGGTCAGGTGTTTGAGGCGGTCGCGGACCGTCACCCCTGCAGGCCCCGGCGCCACGAAGGACACGGCCAACTTCCGCAGACCACTCACCACATCACCCCATACCGGGCCGGACACCTGCCACCCGACCCAACGAGCAACAGCCACCAAGGTCACCCATTCGGCCCCAGAACCCCTGTACCCATCCCCCGATGAACCCCGACAGGGGCTCACTCCCGTTCGCTACAACTCACTCCAGCGCAACACACCGACAGCAGCTCGCAACCCCCGTCGGCGGCGGATCCGGCCACCTGCCGGAGGCCCCCTCGCCGAATGAGAACCGTGCCTGCTTAAAGCCGGTCCACCACGGATCGGGCCCCGATGTCGGGCGAGCTCACCCTGTTCATTCCCTGGGCACGGCCCGCCGTCGTGGGCCTTGGCGTCCTTGCAACGGCCTCGCCCACAGGCCGTGCGCCGATGCGCGGTGGTCCGGTGCGTTGCGCCCCTGGATCCCGGAGGCGGGAGGGAGGATGTCGTGCGTGAACGCAGAGCGGGACGACAGCGGGCAGGCGGGCCGTCAGGAGACCTCCGAAGAACGGGCCGACCGAAATCTGATCGAACTCCTGCAGGAACTGCGGGTCATCCAGACCGGTGTGCAGATCGTCTTCGCGTTTCTCCTCGGCCTGGCCTTCACCAGCAGGTTTCCCACGCTCGACACCATGGAGCGCTACACCTATGTGGTGACGCTGCTGCTCGCCGTGGTGTCGTCCGCGATTCTCGCGACCCCGGTCGCGCTGCATCGGGTGCTGTTCCACCGAGGCGAAAAGGTGCGCATCGTGGCCCTGTCGGCCCGGCTCACCGAAGTCGGCCTCGTCTTTCTCGCACTCGCGCTCAGCGGCGCCACCTTGCTTCTCATGGACGTCGTGCTCGGACTCACGGTGGCTGTGGTGATCACTGCGGCTACGGTCGCCATGTTCGCCGGCCTGTGGTTCGTCCTGCCTCGGACGCTGCGCCGTCCCTGACGGGGCTCCGGTTCCCTCTCCCGACGACGATCAGTTCCGGCGTCGACGCGGGAATTCTCGACGGGCTGCGGCTCGCCGGACCGGCACGTTCGCCGGCCGGCTGTGGGCACGACCCGCCGTGACGGTCCTGGGTATCGACTGCCCGCCCGTCGTCGGCCCCGCAGGCGCCGTACCGGCGACCGCCCGGGCTGACCCCTGCCTCGCGTACCGTCCGGCACGGACGCGTAAGTGTGAAGGCGCCCGGTGGTGACCGCCCGGCGCGCGCGTGCTGCGGCGGCAGGGGCAGGTCATGATGGGTACTGCCGTGTTGATCACCACCTCAGGAGCGCCGATGGCGAGTCGGGTCCACCAGCCGCTGGAGAACGCTGAGTTCGACTTCGTTCTGGCCAGGGCAGACGCCCCGGTGCTTGCGTACTTCTGCGGGACCTGGGCGAAGGTGGCTGAGGTGTGCAGGGAGATGGACTCCCTCGTGCGCGAGATGGCCGACGCGTACGGGGAGCGGCTGACCGTCGTCAGGACCGACATGGTCCGGTGCGCGGAACCGACCCGACGCTACGGGGTCACCGGCGCGCCCTCGTTTCTCCTGATCAAGCAGGGGGAAGTGACGGCGACTCGGACCGGACCCATGAACCGGACGCAGTTCAGGGAGTTCCTGGACGCCAACCTTTGAATACTCCACAACTCCTGACACGGAGTTGTACCGCGGCGCGCACGCGGACGCGCGGGGGTGCAGCCGGTTCAGCGCGTCCGAACGTGGAAGCTGTAGGGGTGAATACCTCAGCCGGCGACGGCTCACCAGAACGCGCCGGCCACCGGCGATCGGCGGGGTCGCCGCGCGGCGAGGCCCGGCGCCGCGAACTGCTCGAACGGGTCACCGACGACCTCATGGTAAACGGGCTCGTGGACTTCTCCCTTCGGCCACGCCTCGTTGGCCTCCCAACCCGGCCCGGTCACGGACTTCATCGAAGAGGCGGCCGCAGGCTGATCATGGATACCGAAGGCGGGGGAGACGGGCAGTGCCTGCCTCCCCCGCCTTTCCCGTGTCCGTGCCACTGCACGACCAGTGACGGACGGCGGGTCCGAGTCGGTGAGCGGACGTGTCGTGCGGAAGCGCCGCACGACACGCTGCACGGGCATCAGCCCTTGCGGGAGTTGACCTGTTCGGTGAGCTGGGGGACGACCTGGAAGAGGTCGCCGACGATGCCGTAGTCGACGAGGTCGAAGATCGGGGCCTCGGCGTCCTTGTTGATCGCGA
>NZ_JBHVEE010000238.1:0-7577 GCF_042802415.1 Streptomyces sp. NPDC057486
CAGGACCCAGGAGAAAGACCATGGCCTCCACCTCCGTCAGCCGCACCGTACCCGCCTCCCCCGACCAGGTCTGGAACCTCATCGGCGGCTTCGACGCCCTGCCCGACTGGCTCCCCTACATCCCCGAAAGCACCCCCCTCGAAGGCGGCCGCGTCCGCCGACTGACCAACCCCGACGGCGAAGTGATCATCGAACGACTGGTCGACTTCAACGAGACCGAACGCCACTACAGCTACGCCATCCTCCAAGCACCCTTCCCCGTCACCGGCTACCTCTCCACCATCCGCGTCCACACAGTCCCCGGCCGGAACGACATCGCCGAAGTCCAATGGTCCGGCCGCTTCAACCCCCACAACGCCACCGAGGACGAAGTCGTCGACCTCTTCACCACCATCTACCACGACGGCCTCGACGCCCTCCACAAGGCACTCTCCGCCTGACACCAGGGTGCCCCGAACCGGACCGGGCCGCCCGCGCACGAAACCCGGACAAGGTCGGCGCGGACAGGGCGTACGGCTCCCGCGCGAACCGCGTCTCCCTGCACGGACGAGGCGTGCGGTGCACCATCCCGGAGAAGGCCGACCAGGGATGTCTGCGCCAGAGGTGACACCCCGGGCGAGGATGTGGCCCGGGTCGATGTCGAGGCCTTCCTGGCCGTCCAGCATCTCCCAGGTGTAACGAGCGTTCTCCGTCTCCTCCTCGAAGGTCCCGGGATCCCACTGGACGTACACCTTCGCCAGGGGCATGCCGGGCAGCCCGCCGGGCGGGCCGCGCCTCGATGGCGTAGGGATGGAGGGTGCACCTGTCCCCTCCCCTGGAGCCGATGCCGACCCGCTCGGTGACCGGCCGACGGTGGTCCGTTTCGGGTGCGGGCGGTCACGAGCCCGCGTCCGCACCCTCTCCGTCCGCGCCGAAGTCCAGACACCTCCGTGGACCCCAGGGGCGGCGGTCACGCAACGCGGCCGAGCGGCTCCGCACGTGCGGCCTCAGCCGCCTTGCCGTAGGTGAGCGTCGCCCTGCGCCAGCCAGGCACTGACAGGCTGGTGCCCGAGCGGCATGACACGTTCCAGGTCTCGCTGTATTCGCTGGGCCTCACCGCGTACCTGGGCAGGGATGTCACCTTGTTCGCTGACAAGGCGGTTGTAGATCGGGGTTTCCTGAAACACGGGCGAGGTCTGCCTTCTGGAGCGGGACTGCGGACGGCCTGCGGCAGCAGTGCGCTGTCGCATCGTCCGACGGCCCAACGAACGTTGGCCGGGGATGGCTTTTAGCTGGGGGTCGAGGCCGAACTGAATCATCAGGTCGGTGAGGGAACGCGACCGACTTTCAGTACGAGCACGGTGATCGTCTCATCCTCAGGCTCGTACAGGATGCGCCAGTCGCCCACCGGCAGCCGCCAGTAGGCGGAGCCGCCCAGTTGGCGGGCCTCAGGCGGACGGGGGTCGTCGGCCAGGGCACGCACGACGACGGCGCACTCCTTGGCCCCTTGGGGGTCGAGCCGGCGCAGGCGGCGGAACTCGGTGGTGGCCTGGTGCTGCCATACCACGGTGTACATCACGACGCGGCGGCCTGCCCGTCCTCAGCCTCCAGCTCGGCCATGAAAGCCTCGTGTGTCACCACCGGCCCGCCCGCGGCCTTGCGGCCCTCGGCGTCGGCGATGTCGGCCTCGTCCCGAAGACGGCGCAGCTCATCCAATTCGTCGACGGGGATCAGGGCCGCCGCAGGGGTGCCGTAGTCGCTGATCACGATGGTTTCGTGGCCGTGACGGACCCGGTTGACGAGCTGCCCGAGCTCGTTGCGGGCCTGAACCAGCGGATACGTCTCATCCATATCCCCAAACTGTACACATCGACGGGTGTGTACGGGACGGGTCGTTGGTGCTGGATTCCCACCGGAGGGCGCAGCACCCGTCAGCCGGCCAGGGCGGCGGGTGTGGGACTCGGGCCTGGCACCACCGTCGGCTCCGTCCGCCGGGCGTCACCGGGGCCGCGACCTCTGGGGTGGCGCGGGCCCCGGTGTGAGGGGCAGCAACCCAGACCGCCCTGTCCATAGACCGCGGGCTGCACTTTCTCTGCCTACGGGCCCGGTGGCACCCCCGGCGAGCCGAGCAGAGCGTGACTGCGGCTGTTACTCGTCCGGGCGGTCGCGGAGCTGCCGACGAGCTGGGCCGTCATACCGCATCGTCATCGAGGGCACGCATATCGCAACACTTCAGGTGTATCAACGCAGTTCCTGTCTCATCGCAACACGCGGCGCCGACCACGACTGCGGACCGAACGACATCTGCCACTGTCTCAGCCAACAGCACGGCTTGTTATCGATCCGTTGTCTTGGGCTCCCCACGGGGTGGCTCCTGACGTCTCAGGTGCCACCCACTCCCGGTGCCCGCCCCGACGCCCGTGCCGGGGCTACGAGCCAAGGGTGATCAGGGCGCGGTGTCGAGCGCGTCGAGGCTGTCGCGGGTCTGACCGGAGCGCAGCGGCAGGAAGGTCTGCTGACCCGAGACCACCTGCTGGCCCTGCTTGCTGAGGATGAACCGGAGCAGCTCCTCCATGACCGGGTCCATCTCCTTCCCCGGCTTCTTGTTGACGTTGAAATAGGTGACCCGGCTCAGCGGGTACGCAGCCGAGGCGACGTTCTCGTACGTGGGGGCGTACGCCGGGTCGCCGACGTGGTCACTGAGCGAGATGACCTTGACCGCGGAGTCGACATAGGCCATCCCTGTGTATCCGATGGCATAGGGGTCCTCGGAGACCGCCTTGGAAAGGTTGAAGACGGTCTTCTCCCAGTGCACCGCGGGATCGGCGGGAGTC
Source organism: Streptomyces sp. NPDC057486 (assembly GCF_042802415.1). Taxonomy (NCBI): domain Bacteria; kingdom Bacillati; phylum Actinomycetota; class Actinomycetes; order Kitasatosporales; family Streptomycetaceae; genus Streptomyces; species Streptomyces sp. NPDC057486. The sequence continues at coordinate 2,814 of NZ_JBHVEE010000238.1, forward strand.
GTGCCGTTCGCCACCCCCGGACGCCACTCGCCGCGCTTGCCGTCGTGGTCGAGCACCCGCTGGCGGACGAACTCCTCGAAGCCGTTCCACGGCTCGATGCCGACGATGTGGACCGGCTTGTCGGCCCAGTCGCCGGTCGCACCCAGGTCGCCCCACGTGGTGGCGGCCGCACCGCCGCGGTTGTGGGTGGTGGACAGCACGGCGTCGAGTTGGTCGAGGGAGAGCTTGTCCACCGGGTTCTTCTTGTTGACCATGAACCCGACCGAGTCCAGGAAGCCGAAGTGCCGGTAACTCCCCCCGGATATGGGGATGCTGAGCGGGTCGTAGCCGAAGGCGTCGTGGAAGCCCTCGATGTCCGTCGGCTTCAGTTCACGCGACACGAAGACGCAGTCGAGCTTGCCCTTGATCAACTCCAGGGCCCCGAGGCTTCCGGCATAGGGCGGGTTCACGCTGATGTGGACCTTGGGGTACTTCTTCTCGAATTCCTTGATCCACTTGTGGGAGAGATCGGCGAGCACATCCGAGGCGGCGCACTCGTAGTCGCCGTGCAGCGAGTTCTTCGGCTTGGCCCGATACGTTTCCAGGCCGGTGTCGAGCGTCGGCTGGAGAAGTTCAGGCGTGGGGAGGGGGCGGCCGTTCGCCTTGTTGTACTCGTCCTGCTCCGGGGTCTGCTTTGTCACCTTTGCCTGTGGCGCGACGGCCCAGGTCGTCAGGTTGTCGGCATGGTTGTCGGTGCTGGCGAGGCTGGTGACGGTTCCGGCCGCCGCGAGCGCGACGGTGACGGCGAGCGCGGTTGCGGCGCGAGCTGTACGTTTCATCGATGGTCTCCCGGATGTGGGTCCGAAGGGCATCCGGGGAGGAACGCTCCGCACCCGGCTACCCGTCCTGCGATGGCGACCGGAACGCTAGGGTCGGGCACCCGGGGAGGGCCAGAAGAGTGCCGGTAATGCTCATTGATCACCCTTTAGATCATTCTGCTCAGGACCGGTCGTCACATCGTCCGCTCGCCGGGATTTGAAGAGACCCCGGCAGCGTGATGCCGCGCTGGCGGCCGGCTCGTTGGGGGCGCCAATATGCTCGGCTTCGTGGCTACCGATGCTCTTGTGCCCTCCGAAGTCGTCCGTTACGTCGCCGAGGTCTCGGATGTCCTTGCCGGGATGCGCCCCGACCTGATCGGCGTCTACTTGCATGGCTCGGCCGTGCTGGGGGGATTCCATGCCTCCCGCAGCGATGTGGATGTGCTGGCCGTCGTCGCCGAGCCTGGCACCAGGACCGACCAGCAGGCCTTGGGCGATACGGTGGTGGGGACCGTGGCATGGTGTCCCGGCACGGGTTTGGAGATGAGCGTCATTACCGCGGCGACTGCGGCCAGCCTCGGGTCCTGCCCGTTCGAGGTTCACGTTCGTACCACCGCGACCGAGACCGCCGTGATCCCCGGAGTCGGCCATGCCGGTGACGCCGACCTGGTCTTGCACTGCGCCGTGTGTCGAGAGCATGCGCTCGCCGTCTGCGGACCACCGGCGATGGAGGTCTTCGGCGCGATTCCTGCGGATCGTGTCGGCGCCGCGATGGTCAGCGAGCTGCGGTGGGCGATGGACCACGCGACCGTGACGTATGCGGCCCTCAACGCCTGTCGTGCGCTGCGATTTGCCGATGATGGGCAGCTGTGTTCCAAGCTCGACGGCGGCCGTTGGTACCTGGACCACCACGGGAACAATGAGGTCGTCGCCGCGGCCATTGCCCACCAACGCGACGGACGGACAGGGCCGTCGACGCCCGCCGCCGCCGAGTTCGTGGCAGCAGTATGTGGCCGCCTGGGGCTAACTGGCCCGGTGCCAGGATCACGGTAGCCGTGGACCGCTGCCCCATGAGTGGCCCCATCTCATGTAATGATCCTGGTCGTGGCTGGTGTGATCACGGCGTCGGAGCCCTCCTGGATGGCCCCGTTCGCCGGGCTGAGTCCGCGTCAGTTCGACAAGCCGATCACCGCGTTGCGGCGGGAAGGCGTGGACCCGGTCCGCAAGGGACGACCCTGGACCGGTCCCCGGCTGAACCGGGGACGGGCCGCTCCGGGTCAGGCGCGGCAGCGCAGCATCGTCAGCGGAGGGTTGGCGGCGTAGTCGTCCCAGAAGTCCTTCCCGTACTTGCGCACGCCGGCGGCGGAGACCTCCAGGGGAACCCAGGTGACCTCGTTGAATCCGGCCGCCCGCAGGCACTTCTCGTAGACCTCGCGGCTGGGCGGGTTAGCGACGAACGAGATCGGCGGGTCGAGGAGCGCGGTGATCCTCACGCGCGGTCCGATCTCGGTTTCCTCGCCGAGCGATTCGCACAGGAAGCCGTACTTGGCCAGGGACGGCCCGTCGAAACGGAAGTCTGGGTTCTGCACGAAGGCGAAGAACTCGGCCCCGTCCGCGATACTGCGGTGGATGTTGCGACACATCCGTTCGATGGTCGCGACATCCTCGGCGTAGTTGAACAGCTGGACCGCAACCGCGGTGTCGAAGCGCTGCTCGAACGTGCGCAGCTCGGCGACGTCGCCGACCTCGTACTGCACGCCCAGCGGGTCGCTGTCCTCCAGTGCCCGGGCCGCGTCGACCATCGTGGAGGAGATGTCGACGCCGAGGACGTGGGATGCACCGCGGCGCTTGAACTCCCGACTGTAGAAGCCGGTTCCGGAGGCCAGGTCGAGGATCGACTTGCCGTTCACGTCGCCGACGAGGGCAAGGAAGCCGGGCACCTCCGCGTGGCGCGCGAGCGGGAGGGTCTTGAAGCCCTCGAACGCCCCGCCGATCTCGTCGTACAGCTGACCACTCATCGTGCTGTTCCCCCTTTGTCCTTGGCGTCGGCCTTCGGGACAGGCCGCAGCCCCTGGCGGGAAGTCTCCCTCTCGTCGGCCGGGGCGGCGTACTGGCGAAAGCTCCAAATTTCCCGTGGTGGCAGCCGGTGCAGTCTTCACGTTCCTATCGGATGGCTGGTGCGATCGTCGGCCTGGTACTGGATGCGTCGAGACGTGAGCACCGATCAAGGAGCTCCCGCGGAGCTCCTCTCCTCACACCGCCCAGGTCAGATCACGCTGCCCGGAGCCTCACGCCGACCGGGCGACGGTGTGTACTACCTACGAGTTGCGTCGCCTGCCGGCACAACGTCACCCTCGCGGGACAGGGACACCAACCCGGTCGTCGACTCTGCCCACACGGGGGAGAAGATCACTTATGGCGCATCCTCAAGGCTGTGCAAGGCTCGCCGCGCCCGGTCGGCAAGGTCTCCATGCGCATGGGCAGCAGGATGCACTAAGAGTCATCACGTAATGCTGTGATGTCCGCCCGGTGTCTGCACGGACCTGGCACGCCTGGGTGGTGTGTTGTCCGTGCAGCCGGCTGCTCCGACGTGGGCCTTGTGCCGCTTGGTTGCGGGTCGGGTCTCATTCGGGGTTTGTCCGGTACCGGGTGGTGGCGTTTCGCCGAGCAGAGGCCTTTGGTCGGGGTGTCCCGGTTTTTTGGCTGCCGCGTGGGTGCGGCCCCGGGTGGGGCGGGCACCGCGCTGCGGTTGACTCGACAGGGCTTCTTGCAGCCCTTCATGGAACAAGATCTGTGTGTGGCGTGCCTGGACTATGTCCAGGCGCGCGGTGCTGGGGGCGTCCGGGTCGGTGAGGCGGACGTGGGCGCCCAGAGCTGCGGAGACCTTGTCCCGGTCGCCGACGAGCCCGCACGAGGTGCAGACATGGATCCGGGCGGCAAGGGTTTTGATGACCTTCTTGCCGCAGAAGCAGGTCTGGGACAGCTTCGTGGTGAAGGTGGAGGCGCGAAGCATTCGCCCGCCGGATTTCTCGCACTCGCGGCCGATGGCGGCTATGAGCCTGCCTGGTGTGGTGGCTTGGAGGGCTTTGCCCCACCGGCGGTACCAGGTGCGGATGTCGCAGTCCTCGACGGTGAGGTTCGCGCCGTGGTCGGTGATGATGTCTGCGGCGATGAGCCGGGCACGGTGGTCTTTCGCCGCGGCCTGGGTGGCGGCGGCTTCGGCGAGGCGGGCCCGGTTGAGCCGGTAGCCGGCCGACAAGCTGTCGCGCCAGTATGCCTGCTTCGGCACCCCGGCCTTGTTCGCCGCCCTCGCACCGCGGGGCATGTCAACGGTCCGCTCGGGCAGGCCTGTTGCGGCCCGTCGTTCGGCGCGGACCTGCTGACGTTTCGACGGCCGGTACTGGTCAGGGTTGGACGCCCGGCGGGAACGGTCGAGCGCCCTCTTACGGCCGCGTTCCCTGCGGCGGGCCTTTGCCGGCGCGGCGAGCTCCTCGTCGGACGGCTCGATGCGGGTCGCTTCGACGTAGCCGTCGGCGGGGTCGAAGGTGGCCGGGAAGGAGACGATGGACAGGTTGGAGACGTTGCCGTCGACCCCGCCGCGCCGCTCGAGTGCGGCCGCCGCCTGGCGGCGGGCCTTCGTCACCGGTGACGCGTAGCCGCTGGTGAGGACCATCAGGTGGGCTTCGTATGCCCACCCTCCCGGTGCAGAGGTGTCCCGCCGGCGCACGAGGTCGATCTTGTGCCAGGTGTCCGGGTTGTTCAGGAAATGCAGCAGATATGGCCAGCGTCCGGAGCCGGACGGCAAGCGCACGGGAAAAACCAGGTCGCCGCGGGTTGAATCAGCGCCGCCGGCGAAGACGACGGCCAGCGGCCCGGTGTGGTCCCACCAGGTCGCAGCCCGCGTTTTCGGCGTGCCCTTCGCGGTCACCTCACCCGTCTCTGTACGACCGACAGGGCGTGAGGGTGT
>NZ_JBHVEE010000239.1:0-7504 GCF_042802415.1 Streptomyces sp. NPDC057486
CCGGCATCAGCCAACGCCGCCCGAATCACCCGCTGCTGCGAAGGCCCGTTCGGCGCCGTCAGACCGTTGGACGCACCGTCCTGGTTCACCGCGCTACCCCGCACCACCGCCAGGACCCGATGCCCATTGCGCCGCGCATCCGACAACCGCTCCAGCACCAGCACACCCACACCCTCGCCCCACCCCGTGCCGTCGGCGGCGGCCGAGAAGGACTTGCACCGCCCGTCAGGAGCCAGCCCGCTCTGCCGACTGAAGTCGACGAATGCCTCGGGGCTCGACATCACGGTCACACCGCCCGCCAGTGCCAGATCGCACTCGCCGCGACGCAGCGACTGGGCCGCCAGATGGAGGGCGACCAGGGAAGACGAACAGGCCGTGTCCACCGACACCGCCGGGCCCTCCAGGCCGAACGTGTAAGCCACCCGGCCGGAGACCACGCTGCCGAGGCTCCCGTTGCCGAGGTAGCCCGCGATGTCCTCCGGAACCCGGCTCTGCCGGCCCCAGTCGTGGTACATGACACCGGCGAAGACACCGGTCCGGCTGCCGCGCACCGATGCCGGGGCTATGCCCGCCCGCTCGAACGCCTCCCAGGACGTCTCCAGCAGCAGTCGCTGCTGCGGGTCCATGGCCATCGCCTCGCGCGGGCTGATCCGGAAGAAGTCGGGATCGAACTCCGTCGCGTCGTGGAGGAACCCTCCCTCCCGGACGTAGCTGGTGCCTGGCCTCTGCCGGTCCGGGTCGTAGAGGGCGCTCACGTCCCAGCCGCGATCGGTGGGGAATCCGGTGATACCGTCCGCCCCGTCCGCGACCAGCCGCCACAGCTCCTCCGGGGAGGCCGCTTCGCCCGGATACCGGCAGGCCATGCCCACGATCGCAATCCGTTGCTCATCGTCCCGGACCACCGCGGCCGGTACCGTCTCGGCGCCCTGCTCCCGTGCCGTGTCACCGAGTTCCCTCGCCAGCAGGCGGGCCACGGCTCCGGCGGTGGGGTGGTCGAAGACCAGCGTGGCAGGCAGTCGTACACCGGTCGCGGTGCCGAGCCGGTTGCGCAGTTCGAGTGCGGACAGGGAGTCGAAACCCAGGTCGTTGAAGGGTTGTTCGACGTCCACCGCCTCCGGCGTCGCATGTCCCAGCACGGCGGCGACGTGCGCGCGTATCAGGTCGAGCAGGTGGCGCAGGCGCTCAGGTTCGGACAGTGCCGACAGCCTCCCGGCCGAGGAGGAACCCGTGGGCCCAGCGGCTGCCATGCGGGATGCGGAGGGTGTGCGGACCAGTCCGCGCAGCACCGGTGGGACCCCGTCCGCGGCGGCGTGCCCGCGAAGCGCGGCGAGGTCCAGGCACACGGGGAAGAGGAGCGTGTCATCGGAGCCGAGCGCCGCGTCGAAGATCGCCAGGCCGTAGTCGGACGGGAGGGCGCGCACTCCGGAGCGGTTCATGCGATGCAGCTCGGTGTCGCCGAGCCGCGCGGCCAGGCCCTCGTCGTGCTGCTCCCACAGGCCCCAGGCGAGTGACACGGCCGGCAGCCCCATGGCCCGCCGGTGGGCGGCCAGGGCGTCCACGTAGGTGTTGGCGGCGGCGTAGTTCGCCTGCCCAGCCGCTCCGAACGTGCCGGACACGGACGAGAACAGCATGAAGGCCGACAGGTCGAGATCGAGGGTGAGTTCGTGCAGGTGCCAGGCCGCGTCCGCCTTCGGGCGCAGCACCGCGTCCAGCTGGTCCGGGGTCATCTCGGTCAGCACGCTGTCGTTCAGCACTCCGGCCGCGTGCACCACGGCGGTCAGCGGGTGCTCGGCCGGTACTCCGGCCACCACCTCGGCCAGGAAGTCGCGGTCGGCGATGTCTCCCGCGACGACCGAGACCCGGGCCCCGGCGTCGGTGAGCTCCTCGACGAGTTCCCGGGCGCCCGGTGCCGCCACTCCGCGCCGACTCACCAGCAGCAGATTCCGCACGCCGTGGGTGTGCAGCAGCCTACGGGCCACCAGAGCGCCGAGACTTCCGGTGCCGCCGGTGATCAACACGGTGCCGTCAGCGTCGAGAGCGGCGGGCGTGTTCGCACCGGCGTCCGCGGCTCTCGCCAGCCTGGGTACGAGCATGCGGCCTTCACGCAGCGCGAACTCGGGTTCCTCCGTGCCGAGGGCGGCGGTCAGAGCGCGCCGGGAGTCGGCCTCTCCATCGATGTCGGCCAGCACCAGGCGGCCGGGGTGCTCGGCCTGGGCCGCGCGGACCAGGCCCCACAGGGGTGCGGAGGCCAGATCGATCGCCCCTCCACCGGGCACGGCTACGGCGCCACGCGTGACGACCACCAGCCGTGTACCACCGGTCCGTTCGTCCGCCAGCCAGTCCTGCAGCAGGCGGAGCAGGTGGCGTGCCGAGAGCCGCGCCGCCGGGGAGCCGTCGTCTGCGGCGTCCCTGCCGGGAACGCACAGGACGGCGGTGTCCGGGAGGTCGTCGCCAGTGAGGTCGGCCCAGTTCCGGACGGGCGTACCGAACAGGTCGGACAGCCCGTGGATGTCGTCCTCCCACAGCACCGTCCGGCCGCCCGGGCGCCGCTCGGGCACCGGGTGCGGGGTCCACTCCAGCCGGAACAGCGAATCACGGTGCCCTGCTCCCGCAGCGCCGACCAGGTCCGCGGTCACCGCACGCAGCACCAGGGATTCGACGGAGGCGACGGGCCGTCCGGAGGAGTCGGCGAGTTCCAGGGCGAAGCCGGCCCGGCCGCCATCGCCTTGGTGGCCAGGGCGGGAGATTCGCACGCGGAGCGAGGAAGCACCACGGGCCCACTGGGACAGCCCGCCCCATACGAAGGGCAGGCGCAGACCCGGCTCGTCGCCGTCGAAGTCGAAGAGGCTCACCGCATGCAGCGCGGCATCCAGCAGCGCCGGGTGCAGCCCGTAGGACGCGGCGTCCGCCTGTGCCTCCTCCGGAAGCCCTACCTCGGAGAAAACCTCGTCCCCGCGTCGCCAGGCCGCACGCAGGCCGCGAAAGGCGGGCCCGTACTCGAGCCCGGCCGCGGCAAGATCCTCGTACACCGTGTGCAGGTCGACGGCGTCGGCGCCCTCGGGCGGCCACGCGGCGAGGTCCCCTTGGACGGGTCCTCCGGCGGCGGCCTGTCGGAGCACTGCCGTCGCGTGCCGCGTCCACACCTCCTCGGCGTCGTCCTCCTCCGTTCCCTCGGGCGACTGCGACGAGTAGAGGGAGAGAACACGGTGCCCGGATTCGTCGAGGGGGCCGACGAAGACCTGGACCGGGACTCCGCCACGCTCCGGTAGGACCAGCGGCGCTTCGAGGGTCAGTTCCCCGACCGCCCCGCACCCGACCCGGTCGGCAGCCCGGTGCGTCATCTCGACGAACGCGGCACCGGGCACGACCACACTGCCGTGTACGACGTGTTGGGACAGCCAGGGCAGAGTGTCGACGGACAGCCGGCCGGTCATAAGGGTGCCACCCGAAGCGGGCAGGCTCACGGAGGCGCCCAGGAGCGGATGGCCGACCGCCCGCAACCCCGCGGAGGCGGAGTCCGTGCGGTGCTTCGAGGGCGTCCAGTACCGCTTGCGTTGGAAAGGGTAGGTGGGCAGGTCGGTCCGGCGCGCTCCGGTGCCGGCGTACAACGTCGGCCAGTCAACCGTGCCGCCGTCGACGTGATAGGCGCCGACCGCGGCGAGCAGGGCGGTCGTCTCGGGGTGCCCCGGCCGCAGGGTGGGGGTCAGCAGGACACCGTCGGTCTCGGCCAGACACTGCTGCGCCATGGCGGTACAGGTGGTGTCAGGACCGATCTCCACGAACCGGTCCACCCCCTGCCCCTCCAACGCCCCAATCGCGTCATGGAAACGGACCGGCCGACGCACATGAGACACCCAGTAGCCCGGATCGCACAGCTCCTCCGCCGTAGCGGTCACTCCGGTCATCGTGGAGACGATCGGGATCTCCGGCCGGTGGTACGACAGACCCTCGGCCACCTTCCGGAACTCACCCAACATCGGCTCCATCAACGGCGAGTGGAAAGCGTGACTCACCGTCAAACGGCGAACCCGCCGGCCCCAGCCACGCACCTCCTCCGCAACCGACTCCACCACCGAGGCCTCACCCGACACCACCACCGACACCGGACCATTGACCGCCGCCACACCAACCCGGCCCCCGACCCCGGCCAGCAACGGCAACACCTCCGCCTCACCAGCCTCCAACGCCACCATCGCACCACCCGACGGCAACGCCTGCATCAGGCGACCACGAGCCACCACCAACGCACAGGCATCCTCAAGCGACCACACCCCCGCCACATGCGCAGCCGCCAACTCACCGACCGAATGCCCCACCAGCACATCCGGCACCACACCCCAGGACTCCAACAGCCGGAACAACGCCACCTGCACCGCGAACAACGCCGGCTGCGTAAACCCCGTCCCATCCAACAACACCGCGTCCGCACTGCCCTCCAGCGCAAACACCACATCCCGCAACGAACGCCCCACACGCCCGTCCAACACCGCACACACCACATCAAAAGCCTCGGCGAACACAGGGAACGCCTCATACAACTCACGCCCCATACCGGCACGCTGCGACCCCTGACCCGAGAACACGAACGCCGTCCGACCCCCGACATCCGCCACACCCCGAACCAGACCCGGCGCCTCCACACCCCCCACCAACGCCACCAGACCACGGACGAGTTCACCACGGTCCACACCGGTCACCGCAGCCCGACGCCGCAGATGGGACCGCCCGGTCGCCAGCGAGTACGCCACATCCATCGCAGCCCGCCCCGGCTCCGCCGTAATCTCCTCCAGCAACCGCGCCGCCTGGGTGCACAGCGCCGCCGGGCTGTGCGCCGACAACAGCCAGGGTGCCGCGGGACCGTCGTCCTCCGGCACCACCTCAGCAGGAGACTCCTCCGGCGCGGCGACGTGTTCCTCGATGATCACGTGCGCATTGGTGCCGCTGACACCGAACGAGGAGATTCCCGCGCGGCGCGGACGCCCCTCGGCCTCCCAAGCACGTGGCTCGGTGAGCAGTTCCACCGCACCCGCCGACCAGTCCACCTGCGGCGACGGCTCATCCACATGCAACGTCCGCGGCAACACCCCGGACCGCATCGCCATCACCATCTTGATCACACCAGCCACACCCGCCGCCGCCTGGGTATGCCCGATATTGGACTTCACCGACCCCAGCCACAACGGACGACCCACCCCACGATCCCGGCCATACGTCGCCAGCAACGCCTGCGCCTCGATCGGATCACCCAGACGCGTCCCCGTCCCATGCGCCTCCACCACATCCACCTCAGCCCCGGACAACCCGGCATCAGCCAACGCCGCCCGAATCACCCGCTGCTGCGAAGGCCCGTTCGGCGCCGTCAGACCGCTACTGGCACCGTCCTGGTTCACCGCGCTGCCCCGCACCACCGCCAGGACCCGATGCCCATTGCGCCGCGCATCCGACAACCGCTCCAGCACCAGCACACCCACACCCTCGCCCCACCCCGTGCCGTCGGCGGCGGCCGAGAAGGACTTGCACCGCCCGTCAGGAGCCAGCCCGCGCTGCTCGCTGAAGTCGACGAAGGTGTCGGGGCTCGACATCACGGTCACACCGCCGACGAGGGCCTTGGAGCAGTCGCCACGGCGCAGCGCTTGGACCGCCCAGTGCAGGGCGACCAGCGAGGAGGAGCAAGCGGTGTCCACGGACACCGCCGGACCCTCCAGACCCAGGGTGTAGGCGACCCGGCCGGAGACGATGCTGCCGACGCTGCTGCTGCCGGGGTAGTCGTGGTACATGACGCCCGCGAAGACCCCGGTCCGGCTGCCCTTCAGTGACAGCGGCGGAATACCCGCCCGCTCCAACGCCTCCCAGGACGCCTCCAGCAGCAACCGCTGCTGCGGATCCATACCCAGCGCCTCACGCGGCGAGATACCGAAGAACTCCGCGTCGAACTCCGCCGCGTCGTAGAGGAACCCTCCCTCACGGGCGTAACTGGTGCCGGGCCTTTCCCCCGTGGGGTCGTACAGCCCGGTGAGTTCCCAGCCGCGGTCGGTCGGGAACCCACTCACCGCATCGACCCCGTCGGCGACCAGCCGCCAGAACTCCTCTGGCGTGGTCACCCCGCCAGGAAACCGGCAGGCCATGCCCACGATCGCGATGGGCTCGCAGTTCCGTGCCTCGGCCTCGCGGAGCTGCCGTCGGGTTTCGCGGAGGTCAGTGGTAGCCCTCTTGAGGTAGCTGAGAAGTTTTTCCTCGCTGGTCACCGAAATTCCCCCACGGCAAACGGTCGGAGTCCTCGCACAAATCGACGGGAATCCACGAGCGGATATGCGGAATCTGGTATCCGGGAGACCCGATCGGACGATAGCGCGCGTCGCGGCGGTGCAAGACCCCTAATTTCTCGCTCTTCCGCCCCCTTACAGGGGCTCTCCCGGGCTTAGGGGTCCTAAGGGATGTCCCGCAATCCCTGGCGGGCGCACGACGACAGCTGCGGCACCTGGTGCTGCGACCGGAAAGGTTCACCGGCTCGTGACGCCCGGCACGGCACCTCGCTGCGTTGTCGCATCACCCGAGTACGTCCGGTACGAGGGCGATCCTCCGCCTTGCGATGCACCCCGCATCCGACGGCGCACGCTGATCCACCAGGGATCACGGGACAGCCCTTAACGTCGTACCCCGACGAAGAGACCGCGGCCGGAGAGCCCGCCCTCGATGTAGGTCGGCGTCAGGCCGGCGCGGTCGAAGGCCTCCTCGTACTCATCCCGGGTGAACAGGGTGATGAGCGTGCTCTCGGTGAGGTGTCTGACACCGCTCATGGGGTCGGCGATGAGGCAGTGCACGTCCATGCGGCTCGCCCTGCCCTCCAGGCTCGAGTGCGACACCCGGGCCACGGTGCGATGGTCGGCCGTCACCACGTCGCCCGCTACGTGGCGGGGCAAGAAGGTCTCCGGGAACCACCAGGGGTCGACGACCACCACTCCGCGCGGCTCGGCCGCATGCCGGGCGAAGCACCGCAGCGCTTCGGCCAGTTCCTCGACGGTCGACAGGTGCCCCACCGAGGCGAAGAGGCAGGTGACCGCGTCGAAGGTGCGACCGAGGTCGAAGGATCGCATGTCCCCGAGGTTCAGCCGGACACCCGGAAGCCGGCGCTGGGCCAGGGTGAGCATGTCCACGGAACGGTCCAGCCCCTCGACCTCCTCGAACTCCCGGGAGAAATGGGTGAGGTGGAGGCCTGTGCCGCAGGCGACGTCGAGCAGGGAGTTCGCATCCGGTTTGTGCGAGCGGATCACATCGCAGAGGCGCTTGGCCTCCGCGGCGTAGTCCTTGCCCCGGCCCTGGTGGACGAGGTCGTAGATCTCGGCATCCTCAGCTTCGTACATTCATCCCTCACATCATTCGCGTCGGGCGTTCGTTGGTGACCAGTCGGGGGGGGGGGCCGGGGGGGTGGGGGGGGCCCGGGGGGGTGGTGGGGGCGGGGCTGCTCTCCCGGTCGTGCGGGTCAGAGCTTCTTGCCGCACAGGAC
>NZ_JBHVEE010000240.1:0-7086 GCF_042802415.1 Streptomyces sp. NPDC057486
GTTCCGCTCGGCGGAACCGGGGCAGACCCGTATCGGTGCGCGAGGGCGGCTCAGCGGAGCCAGGGCAGGTCGGCGTCCGTACCCTCGGGCTCCAGGCCGGTGGCGATGACCTGCATGATCTCGCCGAACGAGCGGACCTGCTCCGGTGTGAGCCGGTCGAACATCGCCTGGCGTACGGCGCGGACATGACCCGGCGCGGATCGGCGGAGCATCTCGTACCCCTCGTCGGTGAGGACCGCGTTCTGGCCGCGCTTGTCGGACGGGCAGTCCTCGCGGCGCACCCAGCCGTTGCGCTCCAGCCGGGCGACGGCGTGCGAGAGTCGGGAGCGGGTGATCTTGGCGTCCTTGGCCAGCTCGGTCATCCGCATCTGGCGGCGGGGCGCCTGGGAGAGCTGGACGAGCAGTCCGTAATAGATGTGCGGCATGCCGGCGTCGCGTTGCAGCTGGCGGTCGAGGTGATCCTCCAGGAGCGTGGTTGCGTGGAGGTAGGCGCGCCAAACGCTCTGCTCTTCGTCGGAGAGCCAGCGGGTCCCGCCGGTGGATGCCGTGGTCATGTGCTCCACTGTACGACCTTTTCTTGAAAGTTGAACTAGATAGGGCTAAGGTCTCTCGGGATGGGAACTTGAAGCTTCAATGAGCTGATCCCGCCGCCGCAGAAGACTTAGCTTGAGTAGTAGTGGATGGGGAGTGTCATGACTGTCACCGCGGAGCGCATGCCCGCCCTCTATCTCTCCCACGGTGCGCCGCCGCTGGCCGACGACCCGGTCTGGCCCGGCCAGCTGGCCGCCTGGTCCGCCGAGCTGCCGCGCCCCACCGCGATCCTCATGGTCTCCGCCCACTGGGAGGAGGCTCCGCTCGCCCTCGGCGCGACCGAGACCGTCCCGCTCGTCTACGACTTCTGGGGCTTCCCGGAGCACTACTATCGCGTGCAGTACGCGGCCCCGGGTGCCCCGCAGCTGGCGGAGAGCGTACGCAAGCTGCTGCGCGGCGCCGGTACGCCGATCCAGGACATCCCGGACCGCGGGCTCGACCACGGGGCGTACGTCCCGCTGGTGGAGATGTTCCCGGGCGCCGACATCCCGGTACTCCAGATCTCCATGCCGACGCTGGACCCGCAGAAGCTGATGGACATCGGCCGCAAGCTCGCCCCCCTCCGCGACGAGGGCGTCCTGATCGTCGGCAGCGGCTTCTTCACCCACAACCTCGCAGCCCTGCGGCACGCGGGCGGCGGCAATCCCGGCTGGTCGGTGGAGTTCGACGACTGGGGGCACCGGGCGCTGCAGGCGCAGGACATTGACGCGCTGCTGGACTTCGAGCACAAGTCCCCGGCCGGGCGGCTGGCCCACCCCCGCACCGAGCACTTCGCGCCGCTCTTCGTGACGCTGGGTGCCTCGGAGGGCCAGCTCGATCAAGGGCGCAGCATCATCGACGGGTTCTGGATGGGGCTCGCGAAGCGGTCGGTGCAGTTCGGCTGAGTGGTCAGCGGGCCGGGGGGTTCAGCTCGATCGAGCGGAGCGCGGCGGCCAGGGCCGTCGTGTCGCCGACGTCCAGCGCGGTGTCGGTGAACTTGATGGTGTGGTCGTCACCGTGCTCCGCCGCCCGCGCGAAGATCTCGTCTGCGGAGGATGCCGACGACGATGCGGTGCACGGGACGGGGTCGGCCGGGCTGTACGCGGCGGTGACCGCGGCGCTCGCGGTCCAGGCGGCGGCCAGGCTCTGCGGCCACAGTTCACGGGGGAGGGCGGGCAGGGTACGCAGTACGGCGTTGGGTGCGGTCGCGGCGTGCACCAGCATGATCGGTTCGCCGTGGCCGTGAGTGGCGTAGCGGTGGGTCGCGGCCCTGACCAGTTCCGCCAGCCGCGTGCGTGCCACGTCCGGGTCGTCCGCGAACTGCTGCGGCCACAGCGGGAACGCGGTGAGCTGCGCCAGCCGGTCGCGGATGCCGCCGCTCTGATCGGCCACCGGCGGTACGGCGTCCAGCGCGGCCGCGGCACTCGGCGCGGGCACGAGCGAGGCCGGTGGGTTCAGCGCGGGCAGCGGCTGGTGGCGGGCGGCCCAGTAGCCGAGGCCGTGCGCGAGCTCGGTGACCCGGGGCGCGTTCGCTCCGCCGGCGAGCAGGGTGCGCACGGCGTGGCCGACCCGGATCACGGGGTGGGTGGCGCCTGCGGCGATGCCCGGCAGCAGCCGCGGCCACCATTCGGTGAGGACGTCCTGCCAGGGCCGCCCGGCCGTCTCCTGCGCGAAGTACATCGTCCAGTCGGCGATCCTCCGTGGGTCGCCCAGGGCCTCGTGCCAGTTCTCCGCGGTGATCCGGGTCGCGGGGGCCGGCATGTCCTCCAGCTTGTGGCTGTAGTGGTCGAGCCAACGGTGGACGGCCGACGCCTGGCCGTGCCGTACGAGCGCCTCGACGGCCATCGGGCCGTGGTTGCTCAGCCAGCCGTTGCGCTCGGGACCCGAGGCGTGGAGCCGGTCCAGCGCCTCGTCGAGCGTGCCGGTGGGGTCGACCGGCGCCGTGTCCGGTGCGCTTGTGGAGTCTGTCCTGCCTGTCGTGTCGGTCATGCCGGAACACGCTAGGTGCGGGGCCCGCCGCCGGTAACGGGCTGCGGACCTACGCCGCGACCCCACCGGGTCCTAGGCCTCCGGTCCCAGCCGCTTCTCGTACCAGGCCACGTCCCAGTACGTGTCGAACTTCCGGCCCACCTCGGTGTACGTACCGACATGGTGGAAGCCGAACCGTTTGTGCAGTGCGACCGAGGCGTCGTTGGGCTGGGTGATGCCCGCGTACGCGCGGTTCAGGTCCTCGTCGGCGAGCGCCTCGAAGAGTGACGTGTAGAGGAGTGTGCCGATCCCCCGTGCGGTGGCCCACGGCGCGCAGTACACGCTCACCTCGACCGACGTGGCGTATGCCGCCTTGGGGCGGAAGGCGCTGCTGGTGGCGTAGCCCAGGAGTGATGCGGGACCGGCAATGCGGACATCCTGAGCAACCAGAAGGCGGTGCGGGCCGTCTTCCGGGTGGGAACGCAGCCACGGCAGCCGCTGTTCGGGTGTGAAGGGGGCGGTATCGAATGTGAGCGCGGTCTCACCTACGTAGTGGTTGTAGATGTCTGTGAGAGCCGCCAGATCGCCCTCGATGCCGGACCTGACCTGCACTTCTGTACGGAATCCCGGCATGTGCACTCCCCTCGCGACCGGACAGGGTACTGCATGATCGCGAAAATGAGTGCGCGCCATGGGAATTCTGTCCGGATTCCAGTCGTTGTTTCCATCGGATGCAGGGCACCCGAGAGGGTGTCGCGACCTACTCAGCAAGGGAGCACGCATGGCAACCCGTGCCGTCGCCCGTCGTTCGTCCGCCAGTGGCGGGACCAACCGGGCAAGCAGTGTTCGCGCCGTGGGCGGAGAGATCGCCGATCGCGACCTGGTCGGCATGTACCTGGACGAGATCGCGCGCACGCCGCTGCTGGATGCCGCCAAGGAAGTCGAACTGTCGCAGACCGTCGAGGCGGGCGTCTATGCGCGGCAGATCCTCGACGGTGCGGTGGAGAGCGAAGCCGGTGGAGCGACGCGTGAGGAGCTGGAGGCGCTGGTCGCCGAGGGCGAGCGCGCCAAGGACATCTTCATCCGATCCAACCTTCGACTCGTGGTTGCTGTCGCCCGCCGCTACCCACGGGCAGGTCTTCCCCTGCTGGACCTGATTCAGGAGGGGAACGCGGGCCTGGTGCGCGCGGTCGAGAAGTTCGACTACGCCAAGGGCTTCAAGTTCTCCACGTATGCGACGTGGTGGATCCGTCAGGCCATCACCCGCTCCATAGCCGACCAGTCCCGTACGATCCGGCTCCCCGTCCACCTGGTGGAGGAGCTCGGCCGGATCCGCCGTGTGCAGCGCGAGTTCAATCGTGAGCACGGGCGCGACCCGGAGCACGAGGAGATCGCCGCAGAGCTGGACTCCACGCCCACGCGCGTCGGTGACGTCCTCGACTGGGCCCGAGACCCGGTCAGCCTGAACATGTCCGTGGACGACGAGGGCGAGACCCAGTTCGGCGATCTGCTGGAGGACACCTCCGCGGTGTCGCCCGAGCAGTCCGTCATGACGCTGCTGCGCAGCGAGGAGCTGGAGGACCTGATCGGCAAGCTCGACCACCGCACCGCGTCGATCATCCGAATGCGGTACGGCATCGAGGACGGCCGTGAGCGGACCCTCACCGAGGTGGGCAAGCAGCATGGGCTGACCCGGGAGCGGATCCGTCAGATCGAGAAGCACGCGCTGCTCGAACTGAAGCGAATGGCTCACGACACGGGTTTTGACGCTGCGGCGTGACCTCGCGTCCAGTAGCCTCCGATATGGGTCGCTTCGTACGGACCCCCTAAGCTGAGTCCCGGCGCCCACCCCCCCCCCGGCGCCGGGACTCATTCCTTTGCGCCGGACTGTGCAGGTCGCTCCGCCGGTGGTGACTTCGGCGGCACGGCCGCGCGGGTCAGACGGGCACCCAGCTCACCCAGGTGCGCCACCAGTTCCGGCGGCGCGTGAGCGGTGAACTCGCAGTCGACCAGCGCCAGCCGCAGGGCCACCCACTCCAGCGAGTCCGCCATGACCGCACGCAGCCGGCAGCTGTGGTCGCCGGTCGGCTCCAGTGGGCCGAACACCGCGGGCAGCCGGGCGGTGACGAACTCCGCCGGGGCCGAGAAGCTCACCTCGACCGCCAGCTCCGGCTTCCGGCGCTGGATGGAGCCGGCGAGGAACTCCGCGGCGTCGCCCGTGGGCAGCTCGCGCGGGGTGAAGCGGGCCCCCGTGGCGAACGGCTCGCTCACCCGGTCGACGCGGAACGTACGCCACGCCTCGCGCCCCAGGTCGTACGCCACGAGGTACCACCGCCACCCCGTGCTCACCAGCCGGTACGGCTCGACCAGCCGCTTCGTCTCGGCGCCGTCCCCCGCCCGGTAGGTGAACCGCAGCCGCTCCTGCCCGGTGACCGTCGCCGCCATCACCGTCAGTGTCTGCGGATCGATGGTCGCACCGTCGCCGCGGGCCAGCGGCACCGTCGCGTTCTGCAGGACCGAGACCCGGTGCCGCAGCCGTGACGGCAGCACCTGCTCCAGCTTCGCCAGCGCCCGCACGGACGCCTCGTCGACCCCCTCGATGGCATGTCCGGCGCCCGCCCGCAGCCCCACGGCGATGGCCACCGCCTCCTCGTCGTCGAGGAGCAGCGGCGGCATGGCGGCGCCCGCGACCAGGCGGTAGCCGCCCACCGAGCCGCGCGACGCCTCGACGGGGTAGCCGAGGTCGCGGAGCCGGTCGACGTCGCGGCGGATGGTTCGCGGGCTGACCCGGAGCCGCTCGGCGAGCTCGCTGCCCGGCCACTCGCGCGGCGTCTGCAGGAGCGACAGCAGATTCAGCAGTCGTGCCGGGGTGTCGGTCATGGATCCAGGATGCCCGTCCATTGGGTCATGACCTGACCTAATGGACCTCTAACTTCATTGTATGAATTCTTCCGAATCCCCTCTGCCGTCCACGGCGGCCGCTCCCGCGGTGTTCTCGGACCCGTCGGACCGGCGCCGGTGGTTCGCGCTCGCCATCGTGATGACCGCGGCCTTCATGGACCTGGTGGACGTCACGATCGTCAACATCGCCATCCCGAGCATCCAGCAGGACACCGGTGCCACGTTCAGCTCGATCCAGTGGATCACCGCCGGATACGCCCTGGCCTTCGCGGCCGGTCTGATCACCGGCGGCCGGCTCGGCGACATCTACGGCCGCAAGCGGCTCTTCCTCATCGGCATCGGCGGCTTCACGCTGGCCTCGGCGCTCTGCGGCTTCGCCGCGAACCCGGAGATGCTGGTGGCTTCCCGCATCCTGCAGGGCGGCACTGCCGCGCTGATGGTCCCGCAGGTGCTGTCGATCGTGCACGCCACCTTCCCCGCGCACGAGCGCGGCAAGGTCTTCGGCCTCTTCGGCGCGATCGTCGGCCTCGGCGCCGTCTCGGGACCGCTGCTGGGCGCACTGCTCACCGAGTGGAACATCGCCGGTCTGGAGTGGCGGCCGATCTTCCTGATCAACCTGCCTGTCGGCATCGCGGGACTGGTCCTGGGCCGGAAGTTCATCACGGAGTCCAAGGCTCCGAATGCCCTCCGGCTCGACCTGGTCGGTGTCGCGTTGGTGACGCTGGGGCTGCTGATGCTGCTGTACCCGCTGACCCGTGGGCGCGAGTTGGGCTGGCCGCTGTGGGGGTACGCGTTGATGGCCGGCAGCGCCCTGGTCTTCCTGGCCCTGGTGCTGTTCGAGCGGGAGAAGGCGCGCAAGGACGGCTCGCCGCTCGTCGAGCTCTCGCTGTTCCGGGTCAAGAGCTTCGCGGCAGGTATCGCCGTCCAGCTGACCTTCGGCATCGGGCTCGGCATCTTCTTCCTGGTCTGGACGCTGTACATGCAGATCGGCCTCGGCTGGAGCGCGTTGCGGGCCGGCACGACCGGCATCCCGTTCTCGATCGCCGTCTCGTTCGCCGCCGGGATCTCCGTACAGAAGCTGGTGCCCCGGTTCGGCCGCAAGGTACTGCAGGCGGGCGCGCTGCTGATGGTCGCCGGGCTGCTGCTCTACATCTGGGAGTCCGACCGGTACGGCATGTCCATCGAGTCCTGGCAGATGGCTCTGCCGCTGGTGGTCATGGGGATCGGGATGGGGCTGATCGTGGCCCCGCTGACGGACGCGGTGCTGTCCGAGGTGCCGAAGGAGCACTCGGGGTCGGCGTCCGGGCTGATCAACACCGTGCAGCAGATGGGCAACGCGCTGGGGCTCGGCCTGGTCTCGGTCGTCTTCTTCGGGTCGATCAGCGACCGGCTGGCGCCGGACGCGGTGGGTCCGGCGTTCGCCGAGGCGTTCCAGCACTCGCTGTGGTGGGTGGCCGGAGTGCTCGCGGTGATCTTCCTGGTGATGTTCGCGCTGCCCGCCCGGCCGCGCCTGCACGTGGAAGGCGGCGAGGACGTCCAGGACGCCGACGGCGCTCCGGGCGAGGTGGCCAAGGAGCCCGTGCTGACGTCCTGAAGGTGCCTGCCCGCACGCGAAGGTGCCCGCACCCCCTCGGGGGCGCGGGCACC
>NZ_JBHVEE010000241.1:0-6985 GCF_042802415.1 Streptomyces sp. NPDC057486
CCCCGCACCCAAACCCACCCCGCTACAATCCCCACACCCAAGCCGTTGACCAGCAGTAATGGAAAAGTACGGCTGGAGTACTAGGACTTGTCCGGCCGATCACGGGGCATACTGGCCGGTATGCCTTTATCGCTGCACCACATCGTTGTCGACGCCCACGACCTGCCCGCCCTGGCCCGGTTCTGGGCCGAGGCGCTGCGTTGGCGGATCCTGTCCGAGCGGGAGCGGGAGGTCGTGATCGGACCGGACGAGACCGCGCCGGTGGGCATCTGCTTCATGCCGGTGACTGACCGCAAGGTCGTCAAGAATCGCCTGCACCTCGATCTGACGTCCGCCGCGGAGGACCGGGAGGCCGAGATCGAGCGCATCCTCGCACTCGGTGCCCGCAGGGTGGATGTCGGGCAGAGCGGCAACGAGTCATGGACCGTGCTGGCCGATCCGGAGGGGAACGAGTTCTGCGTAGTCCGCCCGAAGCAGACCCTCATCGGCTAGGACCAACACGGCTCAAAATCACTGGTATTGGCACTAGGTGTATTGCCCTGGGAGGTTGGGGACGCGGCGGGCGGCAACGGCGTGGACGATGGCCGCCACGTCCGAGCGGTCGGTGGGCTGGGCGTCGACGGAGTTGTGGATGGAGAAGCCCTCCACGAGGGCGTCCAACGCCCGGGCGGTCAGAGGGTCGAAGTGGCGGGCCAGGGATCGGCGGCTGGCCTGCATCCAGGAGCGCATCACCTCGCGCAGTTCGGGGTGGCGGGTGGCGAACGCGTACAGCTCGTAGCTGAGCAGCAGGTTACGGTCGGTGCCCCAGACCTTGCCGCAGATGATCTCCACGACGGCGGTCTCCGCCTCCTCGGGCGTGCGCGCCGCTTCGAGCAGGGCTCCGTAGCGCGAGGAGACCGATTCGGCGAGACGGGTGAACGCCGCGGTGAGCAGGTGCTGCATGTCGTCGAAGTAGTAGGTGAGCGAACCGAGCGGCACGCCCGCCGCTTCTGCGATCTTGCGATAGGTCACCTTGATGGCGCCGTGCTCGGCGACGACGTCGAGGGCCGCATCGAGAATGCGCTCGCGCCGGTGG
This sequence comes from Streptomyces sp. NPDC057486, assembly GCF_042802415.1. Classification (NCBI taxonomy): domain Bacteria; kingdom Bacillati; phylum Actinomycetota; class Actinomycetes; order Kitasatosporales; family Streptomycetaceae; genus Streptomyces; species Streptomyces sp. NPDC057486. The sequence continues at coordinate 1,076 of NZ_JBHVEE010000241.1, forward strand.
GGGTCGTTGGGGCCGCGGGAAGTGCCGGTCATCGCTGTCGTCCGCTCTTCTTTCTCCCGCACCCGAGTGTGTACATTTGTACATACCCGGATGCCGATCCTGTCGCTCACCGGACATTCTTCCGTACTCCCGTGGAGCTTCCCCTTGATAGACCGCGCCGTACGCCGACGCCGTCAGGCCCTGTTCCTCTTCTTCTTCCTGCCGGGCATCGCCATGTCCTCCTGGGTTACGCGGACCCCGGACGTCCGCGATCAACTGGGCGTGTCCACCGGCCAGATGGGGCTGATCCTGTTCGGCCTGTCCGTCGGTTCCATGTCCGGCATCCTGTGTTCCGGTCGCCTGGTGTCGCGATTCAGTACCCGGCCCGTGATCGCGCTCGGCACCGGCCTGATCATCGTGAGCATGGTTGTCATCGGCGTCGGCAGCGCCGCGTCGTCCGCGCCGATGGTCGCCGCGGGCCTGTGCATGTTCGGGGCGGGGATGGGGGCCGGCGAGGTCGCGGTCAACGTGGACGGGGCCGACGTGGAACGCCTCACCGACACCGCCGTCCTGCCCACGCTGCACGGCTGCTTCAGCCTCGGCACGGTCATCGGCGGGCTGATCGGAATGGCCGCCACGGCCGCCGCCCTCCCCGTCGCCTGGCATCTGACCGGGGTCGCCGTGGCCGCCGCGGGGATCCTGGTCTACGCCCTTCGCGCCATCCCCGCAGGCATGGGGACCAAGGAGACCTCCCCCGCCACGGGAACGGCACAGCACTCCGGGCCCCCCGTGTGGCGTGACCGCAGGCTCCTGCTGATCGGCGGCATCGTCCTGGCCATGGCACTGGCCGAGGGCGCCGCCAACGACTGGCTGCCTCTGCTCATGGTGGACGGCCACGGGCTGGACGCCGCACTCGGCTCCCTCGTCTTCGTCGGGTTCGCCGCCGCGATGACCTTGGGGCGGTTCAGCGGCACGTACTTCCTCAACCGCTTCGGCAGGGGAGCCGTCATACGCGCCAGCGCCGTTTCCGGCGCCGTCGGGCTCACGCTCGTCATCTTTTCCGACAGCGTCGTCGTGGCCGCCGCGGCCGTCCTGTTCTGGGGAATCGGGGCTTCCCTCGGCTTCCCCGTCGCCTTGTCCGCGGCGGGCGACTCGGGCCCCGACCAGACCGCACGCGTGAGCCTTGTGGCCACCATCGGCTACGTCGCCTTTCTGGTCGGGCCGCCGGCTCTCGGCTTCCTGGGCGACCACTACGGGCTGCGCTCCGCGATGCTGGTGGTCCTGGTGTTCGTCGCCGCGGCCATCGGCATCGCACCCGCCGCCGACACCCGCAACCCTGGTGTGACACGCGGAAGTTCATCGCAGGGCACGCCGCCCGGCGCTCCGGTCTCCGACATGTGGCCCGGGGAGCGGTCCAGCGCGGCCGACGACCGGCGATGAGGCACCGGGTTCACCGCGCGGGTGCGTCCAGTTTTCGTGCCATGGTCGGCAGGAAATTCAGCACGAACGGGTAGGTGCTGAGGTTCATGCGGCCCGGGGTCACACGGGGGAAATGGCTTCGGACCGCATGGACGGGCGTAGGGGCGTCGCGGCATGGACACGCGCCGCGTGGCAGCACTGCTTCAGGCACCCCAACCAGCGGCCCACCGCCGGACTGCACCCAATGGCGAATCGGCGCTCTGACGCAGCCGTCGATGGCCGCGGCAACATGATCGATCGTGCTATTGCGACTGGCTCACCTGGGTGTGACCGACGCCTTCCAGGGCGTTGCCGACGGTGCAGCCGCCCTCTCCGGGCATCCGCTGGATCCGGGGCGGCACCCACACCTCGGTGGCGCCGGGGCCCACGCGGGCAAGAAGGCAGTCCTGCGCGTCGAAGCCATTGCCCTTTACCGACAGGAGAACGCCGACCCGGCCGCCGCCCGCCTTCACCTCAGTACGGATCGCCGGATGCAGGTCCAGGGCGGCGAGCGCACGGCGCACCTCGGCCTCGTCCACCCGGCCGCTCTCCGACACCCGTGGAAGTTTCGCGCGGAGCTCCTCGTACGGCAGCCGGGGCGGTTCGGGTGGCGGGGCGAAGGTCAGCGGAGGGCCATCCGGGCAGTCCACGTCACGGGGATCCTCACGCCACTCCGACTTGGGCGACACCCGCACCGCGAAGCAGCGCCGCACGGCGACCTCCTCAGGGTCGAGCCATCCGTCGTACGCCGAGCCGGACGTGCGGACGACCACGTCGACGCCGTCCCCTTCGTGTGTCGAGGTACCCGTCAGCCGCAGTACCTCCACCCCGTCGATGCCGGAAGCGGAGCGCCCGACCTCCTCCGCCGTGCGCGGACGCTGGCCGTAGAGCCGCTCGCCCGCCTTTCTGGCCACCTCCCGTGCGGCGTCCGTCGCCTCGTCCTCGGAGGACTGCACCACCCCGCAGCCGGCGGTGAACAGCAACAGCGGGGCGAGCAGCAGCAGTCGGCGCATGCGTCCACCCTTCCGGGGCCGCGCGCGGCGGGTAACGGCTCGCGTACTCAGACCGGCGTAGGTGATCGTACTCAGCCGGTGCGGCGATCAGACGTGGGCGCACCCTGAGAGGTTCCGGCGGTGGGTGTACACCTCGATCTCGATCTTCATCCGGGGGTCGACGAGGCCGCAGGCATCATCTCGGCGGCGGGCCGAACGTCGCCGAAGCGGCCGCGGTGCAGGGGCCAGCACGGCTCGAAGGCGTCGCGGCCGGGGAGGGTGAGCTGACGGGAATTCTCTCAGGTCCCGGGGGAGGAGCAAGTGTGGACCTTGCCTTTGTGCAGACCGGTCTGCTGGAGAGGTACCTGGACAGCGATGTGCTCTCGGCGACGGAGACTGATCTCGTTTCGCATCGTGGCCATCGGGCTCCGGGGCAGAAGAAGCCGGTTGGCGGGTCGATCTGGAGTCGGAAGTCGTTCGTCTGGGACGACTTCTACAACTTCCTCGTCGACCGGGACCTTCCCGCACACGTCACGCTCCTCCTCGCCCGCCGGGCGGCTGGTCCTGGATGTCTTGCGCGACGAACTACGGCGCCAGACACGGTCCGTTGGGGCCTCTCGGCGACCCGAGCACCATTGACCGAACCATTGACCGTCGACGAGCAGATCCGTAGCATCAGGCCTCGTTGCTGTGCGGATTCAGTTGCGAACTACCCGCATGACGCTTGGATCCGCACATTCTCCGACAGTGTTGGGGGCGAGCCAGTTGAGCGACTTCACCGACGACGAGCTGGGCATGAACCGGAAGATCCGCCGTCGCGACTTCCTGGACGGAGTGGCCCTGGGCGTGGGCGCGCTGGTGGCGGGGGGCATCGCGGGCAGCGCGGCGGCGGGGTCGGCCTCGGCCGCCGAGGCCCCGAGGGCCGATGCACGCTACTACCCGCCGACTGGGCAAGGCCTGCGCGGGTACACCGACGCCGCCATGAAGGTGCCGCACGCCCTCCGAGACGGAACCTTCTGGGACGACGCGCCGGAGCCCCGCGACACCCACGAGAAGTACGACCTCGTCGTCGTTGGCGGCGGCATCAGCGGGCTCTCGGCTGCGCGCTACTACCAGATGGAGTTCGGCAAGAACTGCAAGATCCTCGTGCTCGATGCGATGGACGACATCGGCGGGCACGCACGGCGCAACGAGTTCCGCACCACCGCTCGAACACTGCTGAGCTACGGCGGGTCGCAATCGCTGGAGTCGCCCTCGACGTATGCGCCGCCCGCCCGACAACTACTCACCGACATCGGGATCCGCGTCGAGCGGTTCGAGAAGTACTTCGACTCCGGCTTCAACGCGCGCCACGGCCTGGGGCGTGGCCTGTTCTTCGACAAGGAGTCCTGGGGCAAGGACCACCTGGTCACCTGGCAGAGAGGAACGCCGTACTCGACGATCCTCGAGGGCGCGCCGATGGCGGCCCAAGCCAAGGCCGACCTCGCCGCCATCTACGATGCCCCCCGGGACTGGATGCCCGGGCTCTCAGACCAGCAGAAGAAGGACAAGCTCGCCGACATCACCTACCTCGACTACCTGCGCGACTACGTCAAGGCACACCCCGACGCCCAGAAGTTCCTGCAGACCACGCCGAACGGCAACTGGGGCTATGGCGCCGACGCCGTCGGCGCGCTCGACGCGTCGATCGAGTTCGCCGGATTCGACGGGCTCGGCCTCGACTGGGACGGTGGCCCTGATCCGCGGATCGCTCCCACCGGCCACAAGGTGTGGACCTCGGAGGACGACTACATCTACCACTTCCCCGAGGGCAACGCAGGGGTCGTCTATTCGCTCGTGCGGAAGTTGATCCCGCATGCCATGCCGGGGCAGGGGATGGAGACCATTCCGACCAGCCGGATCCAGTACGGCGAGCTCGATCGGCGCCGCAACAACGTGCGGATCCGGCTGAACTCGCCGGCGGTGCGCGTCGTACACGAGGGCGACCCGGACTCCGCCCGCCAGGTGCAGGTCTCCTACGTGCGCAAGGACCGCTTGGAGACCGTCCGCGCCGAGCACGTCGTTCTCGCCTGTAACAACCAGATCATCCCGTTCCTGACCAGCGAGATCTCCCAGCGGCAGCGGGACGCCCTCAAGGACAGCCCGCGTCTTGCCCTCGTGTACACCAGCGTTCTGGTCCGCAACTGGAAGGCCTTGGACAACCTCAAGATCTCCAGCGTTCGGTTCCCGACCGGCTACTGGACGGGCGCCGAGCTGGACTTCCCGGTCAGCATGGGTGGCTACCACTTCCCTGACAAGCCGAGCGAGTCGGCGATCCTGCATGTCTCTCGCGCGGCGTGCCGGCCCGGTCTCCCGCCCCGCCGGCAGGGCGCGGCAGGCCGGGGCGAGCTGATCAAGACGAGCTTCGCGGAGATGGAGCGCAATCTTCGCGACCAGCTGGCCCGTGCCCTCGGCCCGGGTGGCTTCGACCCGGCGCGCGACATCAAGGGCATCACGGTCAACCGCTGGGCCCACGCCTACGCCTACGAGTACGGCCGTCCCTGGGACACGTTCTGGCCCTACGGCGAGCTGCCGAGCCACGTCGCCCGCCAGACGTGGGGGCGGGTCGCGATCGCGAACACCGACTCGGCCCCTCGTGCCTACGTCGACTCGGCGATGGACATGGCCTGGCGGGCGGTCCGCGATCTTGCGGGCAAGCCCAGCGACATCGTCTCCCGCGGTGTCGACGGTATCGCCTTCTGACGGAGCCCGAACTGGCCCGCCGACGTCACGCGTCTGTGGGCCATTCGAGCCTGAGCATCTCGTCGTGTGCGTGTATCGCCCGGGCATGACCGCCGAATACGTCGATCGGCACTGGCAGTCGTTCTTGAGGCGCTTCGATCTGAGGCACACCTTCCGGTTCGCAAAGCAGACGCTGAGCTGGACCCGCTCGAGCGGCAGCTGGGGGGAGGGGGGAACAGGCCACGGTTCGATGCGAGCGATCGGGAGTTCCCGGCGGCGTTGCTGCACCCGCTTCCGCGGGATGTGCTGCGACGTTTGCGGCTGCTGATACGTCCGGACACGGTGGTGCGATGGCACCGTGCGCCGGGCGATCGCACGCCACCTGGGCTGGGACACCGTGCCGCGATACGCCTCGCGCCGCGCACTGGCAGGACACCCTCCACGAGAACCGGCCCCGACCCAGCAGGCTGGACCCCTGCAAGACCTACCTGGAACGACGCTTTGCCGCGGGATGCACGAACGTCACCCGCCTGCACCGCGAACTCCTCGCCGAGAACACCCCCGTCACCTACCAGATGGTCCGCGCCTGCATCGCCACCCTGCGCGCCTCCCCGCCGCAGGCGCCGTCTCGGTGAATCGCATAAGGAAGATCAAGATCCGGCTCTTGCCGTGACCGCATACGTTCACCGGGTTGGTGAACCGTGGCGCCAGGAGCTGAGCTTCTAGAGTGAGGCGTCACAGCTCAGAGGCGGGTGGGGAG
>NZ_JBHVEE010000242.1:0-6949 GCF_042802415.1 Streptomyces sp. NPDC057486
AGGACCCCAAGCCGTTCATCTGGACGAAGACCGCCGAGGAGATCCTCGAATCCCTCGCCCGCTTCTGCCGACGGATCTCTGGCGCAGGACACTAGTACTGCAGCCCGTAGATCGTGATCTTGCTGGTCAGGGCCGATGCGGAGACGGCTGCGGCCACCGTTGATCATCGTGAGTCGTGTCGACAAATGAAGATCACGCGTGCCGAACCGGACGTCGTGCAGGCATGCGGTGAAGGTAAACCTCCGCCAGAGCCACCAGGGAGTTCACTCGCCACCGACGCCTTGGCGCCAACCCTGTCCCGCCCCCGATGCCGGTTCGGACACGGCCGCGCCAAGGCGGGACGCTAGGTTGGCAACCGCATCCCGAAGCTCCGTCCCGCCCACGATATGGAAGGCGAAAGGGACCGCCGCCAGCCACTCCTGCGCGTACATCGCCGGGTTGCGGGTACTGCCGACGAGCATGCAGTGCTCTCCCGCCGCCCCGACGGGTTCGAGCCGTCCCATCGACGGCCCGACCCACGGGACGACCCGTTCCACCGGTGCGTCGAAGAGCACCCGCGTGGGGTAGGCCCATCCGGTGCCGAGGTTCTCCTCCAGCACCGTGACCGGGTCGAGGTCCTCCGGCATCCGGAACCCGACCGCACTCTCCTCGGCCACCAGTACCCGATCGACCCGGTAGGTGCGCACGGCGTCCACGCGATGGGAATGGCAGAGCAGGTACCAGCGCGCCCGGCGTACGACGACCGCCCACGGGTCCACCTCCGCCTGCCACTGGTTGCCGGCCTCGCTCCGGTAGGTGATCACCACACGCCGCCTGGACGCGATCGCGTCCACCAGGGCGCTCGTCACGGCGGGATCGGCGTAGGCCGCACTCGGATCGGGCGCGGCAGCGGCATGCTCGCGCAGCGCGGCCGCCTGACGCCCGATCCCCTCGGGCAGCGCATGGATGACCTTGCCGAGGGCGGAGCCGACGAGATCCCCGGGGTCGGTGGCGGCGGGCCTGCCGTCGAGCACTGCCATGACCAGGCTGAGCGCTTCGCTCTGGGTGAAGCTCACCGGCGGCAGCCTGGTCCCGCGCCGCAACTGGTAGCCGCCGTGCGGGCCGCGCACAGAATCCACGGGGATGCCGGCCTCCCGGAGGATCGCGACGTAGCGACGTGCGGCGCGATCGGTCACCCCGAGCCGCTCCGCGAGCTGCTCGGCCGTCGTGCCGGGGCGGGTCCGCAGGATCTCAAGGGTGCGCAGCGCGCGGGCGGTGGGGCTCGTTCCGGTCTCCACCTCGGACAGCGTAGGCGGCTTCCTGACAATCAGGAAGCAGATCGTCCTGAACCCCTCCTAGCATGGCAAAGCCCGGTCGGGCAGGCCGCGTCCACTCGACGCTTTCGGCTGCTGTCTTTGGTCCAACTTCGACGGAAAGTTGATCTCACTGTGGAAATCCTGCTCATTGGTGGTCTGTGGCTGGACGGCACCGCATGGGACGCGGTGACACCGACCCTTGAGACGCTCGGGCACCGCCCGCGGCCGGTGACCCTTCCGGGCCAGGGCGACGGACGCTCGTCCGCCACGCTCGACGAGCAGCTGGCGACGGTCCTCGCCGCCGTCGATGCAACGGTGGAAAAGCCCCTGCTCGTGGCGCACTCGGCCGCCTGCACCCTCGGCTGGCTGGCCGCTGACGCGCGCCCGGAGCGGGTGGCCAAGCTGGCACTGATCGGCGGCTTCCCCAACGAGGACGGCCAGCCGTACGCCGACTTCTTCGAGATGCGCGACGGCGCCATGCCCTTCCCCGGCTGGGGCCCGTTCGAGGGTGTGGACAGCGCCGACCTCGACGAGGAACTGCGGCAGCGCATCGAAGCCGATGCCATCCCCGTCCCCGAGCAGGTGGCCAGGGGCGTGGTCCGGCTGTCGGACGAGCGCCGCTATGAGGTTCCGGTCGTGGTGGTCTGCCCGGAGTTCACCCCGGAGCAGGCCCGCGAATGGATCGCTGCCGGCGAGGCGCCGGAGCTCACCAGGGCCAAGCAGGTCGAGTTCGTCGACATCGAGTCCGGCCACTGGCCGATGTTCACCAAGCCGGCCGAGCTCGCCCGCCTCCTCGGACGAGCTGCGCGTTGAAGTCGTCTGCCCGCTGACGATCGAGGCCCAGTTCACCTGGATCGACGTGTCGCGGGTAATGCCGGGCCAGGTCTGCTGCTTTGACGGCAGCAACGGCTCGATCGAAGGCCTCACGACGTGCGGTCTGCCAGGACTGACGACGAGTTCCCCAGGGATTGAGGAAGGCTCGCCAACCGACACGCCGGCGAGCGCGAAGGTTGGCGCGATCGAGGCTACGAGCCCGGCCAAGTCGCAGGTGGAGGGCGGCCCAGGAGCCCCTAGCAGGGCCGTCTCTGGGCCGTCCAAGGCCGCTCGGTAGCGGCCTACGACGACCGCTGACGCGCCCGGGACCACCGCCCGGACCAGCGAAAACCCAGCTCACCGAGATCCCCGACAAGAACCAGATCAAGAAGACAGGCCAGTTCGGCGGCCCCCGGTGCACCTGGCGGGCTCCGATCTCGTCGGGTCACCGTCAGCGGTCGAAGCAGGTGTACGAACCGTCCTGCCCGCGCGCAGTGCTATTAGAACTCCAGCACTTCAGCATCGGCGCGAGCGTGTACGCCCGGTAGGCAGCCGCAAGGAGCAGCAGACCGCACACCAGGCCGGCGGTGACCTGCAGAACCTCGGATCCCCGGGCAGCCACCGCAAGTGCACAAAGGGCTGCCCCGATACCGAGGACCAGGGCGAACAGCGCAAGCCCACTGAGGTTGTCCCGCAGCCCCGGGGTCGACTCTTGCTCCATCGTGAACATGAAGCTGAACAGGAGCAGCAGCGCGACGAGCATCGCGCACCCCAAGACCAGACACCCCTTCACAAACCCCCACCCCTTCAGCTGACGAAAAGCAGGTCCGAGTCGCAGCGCAGCCTACGGCCCCTTGAAAGGGGCCGGAGACCAGCAAGAGCGGAAGAGGCAACTTCGTGTGCCCGTTGCGTGCCCGATCGAGCAGCGCCCGGCGGGGAACAACGAGGAATATCGGTGAGTGGGCCAGGACCGCGCAGGTCAGCGTCTTGCCAGGTCAGCCTCGTCCGCATACGCACCTCACCAAACCAGGTGAGTCAGTGGTGCCGCCTAGAGTGCGTAATGTCGGCACAAGATCGAGCACCCGGGGGTGGGACGTGGAGGAGCGCGAGCGGTTCACACTGTTGCGGATCATCGGCAAGTACGGCGGCAGTGTCATGGTCCAGCTGAACGACTCGTACGCCCCGGGCATCCCGGATCTGCAGGGACAACTTCTGGTCCACAACGACTTCGTGGCCGGCATTCACGACACCTTCGTGGACCCAAGAGACCTGGCCGGCTGGTCGCACGTATTGGACGAGGTTGCCGCGGGGCGCAACGCCGTTTGGCGCGAGGCTGCGCGAGTCGCCGAAATAGGCATCCGTTTGGACTGGCGAGAGAACGACCACGATCGAATCACGGTCACCATCGCCGACCAGCAAACCACCCGGCTGGCCATCTCCCTCGACGTGGATCGCGGCTGGATCGACGAGCAGCGTGTCTTGCTCGAAAGACTCCGTGCCGTCTGGGCGCACCTGCTCCCGGCAGACTGAGAAGCTTCAGACAGCGCTACCGTCGTCTGTCATAGGTAGGCAAGTGCCCGGTACAGCAGCGAAGTACCGCAACCACAGCACCCGATCACGTCCAGTAGTGTCCCTGCAAGGCCTGACGATGACCGATCTGACCCGAGCTGACAAATCCACATAGAGCTACGGATCAGAAGGTGCCCGTGCCCCTGCCGTGCCCGTTCGACCGGGAACTGACGGGGAACCACGGTGGTTGACGGACAGCGCAGATGAGAACGGCCCCCGACCGATTCACCCGGTCAGGGGACGTTCAACTGCGGTGGGTGTGGGATTCGAACCCACGGTGACAACGCTGCCACGACGGTTTTCAAGATTGCTCCCAGCTTGACGGAGACGCCCCGGCCGTGGAGGTGAAAGGATCCCGCCGTGTCCAACGCCGAGCAGGAGGGTCTCATGAATGTCGCGATAGCCGTGGGGGCTCCCAAGGGGTATCTGGACTATCTGGCCGTTGGCGGCGCGCGGTTCTGTGTGGAGATGGCGCGCAGGAGTTTCGGTGAGCCGCCCGCCGGGTTCTGGGTGTTTCAGCGGAAGCCGGTCCGGCTTCCGCTGCCCGAGGCGGAAGACATGGAGCGATGGGTCGACGAGTGGTTTGCCTTGGGCGACCCGGTCGACGCCCTGCGGGGTGAGCGGCAGAGTAACGCGGCCGAGCGTCTGGCAAAGAAGAACAAGGCTTTCGGGCCAGGGGAGTTTGCGCTCGCCCCAACACTGAAGGCGATCGTCGCGGCGACGGGTGACCTGGACGGCCACACGCTCGCTGTCGTCGCGCTGACCTCCTCGCCGGATGACGGCGCCGCCGTCATCGCCACGTTGAAGAGATTTGCCCGCTATCCCGTCTTCTGGGTGTTCGTCGGAGCGAACTATGACATCGAGCGTGTTCTGCACCTCGGCGCACTGGACACCTTGGGCGAGCGCCCCGGCGATCCGGAGAACGTCCTGGTCCTGAAGACGCATGGGTGGGGATCGAAGTTCGGCAACTGGCGGCGGAGGCGGCGGATCAGAAAGGCGTCGACCCGCTGGCGCCGCCGCGTCCCGCTGGGCTGAGATACCCCGTGTCTGGCCGGCTCGGGAGAAGAGCCGGAGCATTTCCCGCAGGCGCTATGGTCGGGGCGCCGTTCACGGGTGCCGGCCGGAGCGTGGTGAGCGTTATGGGCTCCCATCCCGACCACCTTCGACCCAGGCAGAGCCGAGCAGTCGCGGCCCAGGGCGTCAAGGTCGTTCGTACAGTGGCGTGCTCCACCTTGACGCCCTGAACCACGCCCGGACCACGATGTGTGGGCCGAAGGCGGACGGGATGGGAGCTGGGGCGAGTGGTGGGTTGAGGTAACCGTGCAGGCGAGGCCTTCCAGGAAGTACGCAGGTACAGAGCCAGAGTTGGGTGTCCTCAGCGACGAGTCCTGCCCCGTCCGGATCCAGCTCGCACCTGTTCCCGCTGAGACACTGGGCACATGGGTAGAACATCTGAGATCATCGTGCTCGCCAGACGTGCCGAGGAAGTGATGGAGCCGCTCACCCGGCCAGGCTGGAACACGGACTGGGTCAAACCCTTCATTCGCATCGACGAGGGCATGTTCGACGGCTGGAGCAGGCCGGACGACTACTGCTTCACCTGGGTCATCCAATTCGATAAGTCCCGGTGGCATGGGCTGCTGGCTCACCTTGAGTCCCTTGCGTGGCCCGATCCGTACTCGGTTCAGGTCTTGGTGCGGGATCAGGATGACCACTGCTTTGGACTCTGGATGATCTACGACGGCAAGCTGCTCGAGGTGCCGCTGCCGCGCACTGTGCGCGAGCCTTTCGAGTCCAGCGTTACCGGTGTTCTTAGCCGCACCGACAGTCCGAACACGTAAAAGTGGTCCTAGGCCACTGCCCTGAGCAACCTAGGTGACCGTGCCCCTGACGTGCCCAATCGACGGGGAACTGACGGGGAATCACGGTGATCGACGGACAGCGCCCATGAGTACGGCCCCCGACCGATTCACGGCGGATTCAATCGGCCGTCGCAACACGTGATCACTTACGTGTGGTGGCGAGCAGTTTAGACAGACGCTCGGCTGGGGTTTCCCAGCCGAGCGTTTTGCGTGGTCGGCTGTTGAGTTCGGCGGCCACGGTGTCGAGATGCTCGCGGCTGTGCAGGGACAGATCGGTGCCCTTGGGAAAGTACTGCCGGAGCAGGCCGTTTGTGTTCTCGTTCGAGCCGCGTTGCCAGGGGCTGGCGGGGTTGCAGAAGTAGACCGGCATGTTCACCGCGGTGGAGAAGAGCTGGTGCCCCGCCATCTCGTTGCCCTGATCCCAGGTCAGTGACCGTCGCAGGTGGGGCGGCAGCTGGCTGATGGTGGCGGTGAGGGCCTGGTGGAAGTGTTCTGCCCGGTGTCCGTTGGGCAGGTGCACCAGCATGGTGAAGCGAGTCGTGCGTTCGACGAGTGTGCCGATCGCGGAGCGGTGGCCGGCGCCGACGATGCAGTCGCCTTCCCAGTGGCCGGGAACGGCACGATCGGCGGCTTCGGCGGGCCGGTCGCTGATCATCACCATGGGGGCGGTGAACCGGGGCTGCCGCTTGTGTGCCTGGCGGTGGGGGCGTCGGCGGGCCCGTCCGGTCCGCAGGGCACTGGTAAGTTCGCGGCGGAGTTCTCCGCGGCCCTGGACGTAGAGGGCCTGGTAGATCGTCTCGTGGGTCACGTGCATCTCCGGCCGGTCGGGGAAGCGTGCCCGCAGAACCTGACAGATCTGCTCAGGGCTCCACCGCTGTTCGAGGTGGCGCTGGATGAAGTCTCGCAGTTCGGGGTTCTGTCCTATCTTCCCGGTCTTCGGGCGGGGCCGACGAGCCTCTGCGCGGCTCTGTGCGGCGTGAGGGCGGTAGACCCACTGGGAGGATCCCGCGCGCACCGGCACGCCGTTGCGGCGTATCTCCCGGCTGATCGTGGAGGGGCTGCGACCGAGCTCGGCGGCGATCTGCCGTATGGATGCCTTCTCTATCAGCCGGTCGGCGATGTGAAGGCGGTCAGCCTCGCGCAAGTACCGCGACGGACCGTCCGGCGAGATCGGCCGCCGCACGCTGGGCCTGGCCTTCTCCCCAGTTGTTGCCGCCCGGGAAGCACGAGTCCGGGCAGCTCACACATTCACTGGATCGAACTCCTAAAGCGGTGCTCACCCTACGGCGAGTTCAAAGCGAGGAAGAGAAGCCGTGAGAGAAGCCGGCGGACTGGTCGAGGTGAAACGGTGAGCCTGCACGCGTGGGAATCCAACCCTGCCGTAGTGCGGCCCCGATGGCGTCGGCGACA
>NZ_JBHVEE010000243.1:0-6921 GCF_042802415.1 Streptomyces sp. NPDC057486
CCAGCTACCTCGCAGGGCTCCACCTACGCGGCTCCCTCATCTGGATCCGCAGCCTCCGCCCCACCGAGTGATCTCAACCTGGAACAGGCCCTAGTGCTGTGACCGCGTAGGTTCGCCGACATCGTCCGGCTGCAGGCCGTCACACGATTTGAGCATGTTCAATTTTGAGCGCGTTCAATATAGTGTGGGGCGAGCCAATGGGGCCTGGTCGCGGGCGGCTGCCCGTGCGTGTGGGGGAGGGATCTGCGTGGTCCGACAGATCTTGCGGTCGGCTGCCGTCACGGCGGTGGCGATCGCACTGACGTCGTGCGGCTGGGCTGCGGCGATCTACGCAACCGAGATCTCAGCGGATCAGCTTGCGGGGCGATGGGCCAACGAGGCGGGGACATCCTTGACCTTCCACGCGGATCACACCTTCACCAGCGAAAACTTCAACAAGTTGCCCGTCGCGTCTGACTGCAGCCACCCTTCGGCCCTGTCGTCCGGCAGGTGGGCGTTCCACTCCGAGACCAGCGCTGACGAGACCGCCTCACGCGGCACCGTGCTGTCCCTGACCTTCTCGGCCGACGACTGCAGGGTGGACACTTACCTCTTCGGCGACGAAGACGATCCCTTGATGTGCCCGACCGCAGACCCAGATGCAGCCTGCGATTCAATCGGCTATCTCCGCCGAACCAGGTAGGCCACGAAACGCGCCGCTTGCTACGACTCCATCCATCCGTGACCGGGCAACGCCAGCACATCCGCTCCCATAGATGCCCCAGCCTCAATCTGCTGACTCTCCAGCGCTAGCCTCGCCGTTTCGGTTGGGGTGATGAGACGTCGCTGTTCGTCTGCTGTCACGTGGGCCGGGTGATTTCGTTGCCTGGGCATGGCGGAGTCCCGGCGCATGGTCGGGTTCTCCAAGGTCTTTCAGGTCGTGGGCGGTCGGGGGTTTGCTGGTCAGCCGGCGGGGCGGGGCAGTGCCGCGAGGCGATGGAAGGCCGTGGCCAGTTCGTGTCTCCAGGGCCAGGTCGCCGATATCCGCAAGCGCAGACGCCGACCGCCGCGGGTGAGGCGGGCGGCGACGTGCAGCAGCCGGTAGCGGAGCTTCTTCGGCTCGGCAGCCGCGAGTTCGCCGTCCAGGAGCAGGACGCGGGTCCAGGCCAGCAGGTCGATCGCCGTGAGGCTGAGTTCGAGCCAGACGGTATTGACACCGAAGTCGCGGGAGGGGAAGCGGCCGAAGCCGGTGCTCTTGCCGCAACGGATGCGGTCCTCGACGCATGCGTGCCCGCGGTGGCGGACTTCGAGGAACTGAGCCGAACCACCACCGGAGTAGGAGGTGTCGGTGAGGAACACCTGATGGCGCAGGCCCTCGTCCTGGTCGAACAGGGACAGCTGGGCTCCGGGGTGTGGCCGCTCGCGGCGCACGATGATGCGGGTGCCGGCCGGGTAGCCGTCCAGATCGACCATGCCGGTCAGCTCGGCGACCTCGGCGCCATCACGCAGCGTCCCGTCCTGGTTCAGGGCGGGATGCCAGAGGTCCTTGGGCATGGCCCGGACAGCACGGCGGACCGGCTCGGTGATGGCGTATCCGACCGAGAAGAAGGTACGGATCCCTCGTTTCCGCATGTCACGAACGTGAGCGAGGAAGGCTTTCGCGGATCCGGCACTGTCCGTGCGGACCAGGATGTCGGTGCCGTGCCGGTGAGCGTCGGGGATCTGTGCGAGTGCCTGGTCGAACACTTCGATGTGGTCGGTGGCGGTGTTCGCGCCGGCGTTGCCGGGCCGCAGCCGCCCGGACAACGCCTCGCCGGTGTTGGCCAGGAAGCACAGCAGCGGGTGGAACCCGAAACCGCCCTTGTAGGTGGGCGCGGCCGCGTCCTTCTCGGAGTGGCAGGTGATCAGCGTGGCGTCGAGATCCAGGACCAGGCCGGGCAGCACGCGCCCCGCAGCCCGGGCAGCGGGTATGCCCTCACCGGTCTCGGCCGCCTGCAGCCACGCGACCTCCCGAGCCGAAGCCCTGGCCGAGCGCACAGAAGCCAGTGCCCACTCGTCAACGTCGGCGAGCAGTCGCCAGGCCGTCGGTGTCGAGGCGACCGAGCCGAACACGTCGGCCTGGTCCCGCAGCACGGCCAGGTCCGCGATGGCCTCGCCGCCGTCGGCGAGCGTCACCGCCAGGTCGGTGGCGATCCGTCCCGGATCATGTCCGGTCCCGCGAGGCCGCAGCGGCCTGAGAGCGGTGGAGTACGCGGCGGTCAGACCTGTGGCATCCGCAAGATCCGCCAGCAACCGTGCACCGGCATGCCCGACGACCCCCGAACCATCGGCACTGACATAGACCTTGGGACGCAACCCGATACCCTGCACGTAGAAAGTGCCCTCCTCCTGGACCGACAGAACCCCTCAGCAAGGTTCATCGTCCCAGGTCAGGAAGGCACTTTCGCGTTTCCGCCTCGCCAGCCGCCAAACCCAAGCGAAACGGCGAGGCTAGCTAGTGCTCTGACCGTGAAGGTTTGCCGGGTTAGCCGGTCATTCCTTCTCCGAGGCAGCTGCGAGATGGCGGCGGCGAGCTCGGCTCGAACCTCACCGCGGAAGTGAAATATCGGCAGCGCCAGCCGCCTGGTCATCAACGGCCGGCACGTGGGAGACGATCCTGCGGGCCGTCCAGGTCGATACCGAGCCCGGGGCAGCCTAGACCCAGTTCGCCCAGCCAAAGGTGAAGAGATAGGCCCGGCGACCTGCATCCATCCCCCTGATGCCCCGAAGGAGCGTGACCGCCAGCGCGACAAGGAACAGAGCGGCGAAGAATCCAGCCACGAGGGCACCAGCAATGGCCCCCGCGAACAGGCCCACGACCACAGTTGCCACGACGACGATTCCAAGGCCGAAGTGCGCAACAGGCAGGTCGGCCCTGAGTACTTCTCGCACAGCCTTGCGTGACGCCCGCATGTCAGAGGCATAGCGCTCCCGGGCCGCCTCCGGGTCGGCGGCAGGTCCTTCAGGCCACTGTTTCATCATCCCCCCGGTTCCGTCCGCACAGAGCCTAATTCGACCATCGTCGGACGGGGGCAACAAGGCGCCCGCCCGTCCGCAATCCTGTCAGGGGCGGCCGTCCGTGTCCTGGCCTCCAGGCATGGCCGACCCGTAACCGGTGCACTCCCGGCCGACCACTTTGGAGTGTCCGCCCGGACCGGACGCAGATACCTGGCGGCCGTCGGTGAGACCCAGCGGACCCCCGCCGCTCTGTCGGCTTAGCACCCGCGCACGCACGCCCCGTACCCGCTGCCTCTCCGGTGGCTGGTACGGGGCTCTCGTGTTTTCTGGCGGTCCGTCAGGAGTGCCCTGAGGGCCCGCACGCATGACAAGAGCCCCAGACCTGACATCGTCCTAGGTCTGGGGCTCTTTTGCGTTCGGGGTTACGCCCTACGCATCAACCTCTCCGCCGCAGCGTGCGTGCCAGCGTTCACCGGGAGCCTGTTGGCAGCGATGGAGACGACCTCTGCCAGCGTGGCCGCCATGTGTTCAAGGAACGCCGCACGCTCCGCGTCCGACACGGCTTCACCCGCCTCCAGGACGCTCCCCACGACGGCCAACAGGGCGCTGGCCGCCTCCAGCCCGGCGATGTCGGCACAAGCGTTCAGGACCCCGCCACGGGGGCTGACCACGAACATGTCCTTCCCGGTCGCGGGGTCGGTACCGACGTAACGGGGGGTCGTGCTGCCCCCCGCAGGGTTCGGCGTGGTGTCCTTATTGCTCCACTGGTGGCACGTGGCTGAGATGTGGTCACCGACGTGTCCGGGCACACGTTGGCAGGGGGAGTGCTGCCACGCATCGACGGGCGACGTGGGGTCGACGGCTCCGCACTCGGTACCGGTCCACGTCTCACCGTTTGACGCTCTGTGGGGGCCGTCGTGCCCGGAGCGGCGCACGCACGCACTGTCAGCCGCTGTGGCCGGCACGGGGGTGATGAAGCGGTCGTGCTCGCAGATAGGGTTTTTCACAGGTCGACTCCTTCCAGTCGACTAGCCCCTGAGTGATCCCTAGCCCGGATTTCTCGGGGGCGTTTCTGTTGTGGGGCACCCACTTTACGGGACCTTGCTATAGCTAGCTATCCCTCGCCATGAACCGCTACAGCGCGCAGCATTGATCATGTGGAGCTTGATCCGACCCGCGCGAAGTGGACCCAGATCTCAGCGGAACTTGAGCGGCGCATTGGCGCTGGCGAGTATCCGGCGGGATCGAAGCTGCCCGGCATCCTCGCTCTGTGCGGTGAGTTCGGGGTGGCCCAGGTGACAGCGCGCAAGGCCCTTGCCGACCTGCGGGAACGCGGGATCATCCGGACTGAGAACGGCATCGGTTCGTTCGTCTGCTGAGGTGTAAGCGCAGGTCAAACCTATGTGCGTAGCTTGACACCTTCATTGACCGCACGGCGGTCGGCAGGGTGAGGAGTGGCTCGTGTATGGCGTGGTTCCGTGGGGCGCCGCCCGGATCGGGACCGGCACTCGGGGACGTGGCGGAGCCCGTGGTTCCTGCGCCGCCCAGCCGAGCCCGAAGGGCTGTCCCCCGTAGCGGCGCAGGCCGCATCGCAGGCAGAACCTTGCCGGTATGCAAAGCGCGGCGACGCTCCTCAAAGGACCTTGAGCAGACGTTCGGCCAGGACGGCTGCCGAGGCAGGGTTCTGCCCGGTGAACAGATTGCGGTCAACCACCGTATAGGGCTTCCACATCTCGCCCTTGGTGAACTCGACTCCCAGGTCAATGAGCTCGTCCTCCAACAACCAGCGGGCCTTCGGGCCAAGCCCGACCGCGTTCTCTTCCTCGTTGGTGAACGCCGTGATCCGGTAGCCGGCGAACGGCGATACGCCGTGGATCCTGGTCGCCAGCATCGCGGCCGGGGCGTGGCAGACAATGGCGAGAGGCTTGCCAGCGGCGACCGCCGCGGTCAGCAACCGTCCGGCGTCCGCGTCGACGCACAGGTCTTCCATGGGGCCGTGGCCGCCCGGGAAGTAGACAGCGTCGTAATCTTCCGGGCGGGCGTCCGCCAATTGGATCGGCCGCCGCATCACCTCTGCAGAGCGGATGGTCGCCTCCAGATCGAGAGCGATCTGAGCGCTGCCGGCCATCTCGGGGCGCAGGCTCATCATGTCCACGGTCGGAACCACCCCGTTGGGGGTGGCGACCACGACCTGGTGGCCGGCCTCGGTGAGCGCCTTGTACGGGGCCGCGAACTCCTCGGCCCAGTAACCCGTCGCATGCCTGGTGCCGTCCTTGAGCGTCCAGTACGCCGCGCCAGTCATCACAAAAAGTAGCTTCGCCATCGGACAATCGACTCCTCATCCATATGTGATCTGGTTGGGGCAGATTGGTTACAGATGCACCTTATGTCGAAGTATCATCCATGCCACATGCGACAGTCGATCTGCCGGACTGCGCGAGCCGAAAATGCCATCCCGGCAGTTGAGACGACATGGCGGTACTCGTGACTCCTGGTTGGCTATGCCCGGGTCGATGCCGACCGCGCTGCCGTTCACGGCCGACGGCTCGGGGCGGCCTGTTCAGCGGTCAGCGCGACACATCACTTACGGCCCTCGCGCTTGACCGAGCCCGTCTGACCCTGTCGACCACCGCACGGTGCTGATGCACCTTGACGTGCCCGACACCTTGGGGGCGAGCGCGGGTGACCGGATCGTGCGCGGTGGCATCCCAACGACAGTCGTCTCCGTCCCTGGGGAAGTCCACCGTGTCGAACCGGCCCAAGCGACAGAGCCCGTTCAACCGTACGTGACTGGGCACTTTCACGTTCACGTGTGCGCCGACAACCGCTGACCCTGGACACGCGACAGTGCCCCCGACACACGCCCTAGAACTCAAGATCGGTCGGGGGTGCTTCGCCGTCATGCTTTCGGGAAGTCCCTGGCTTTGATCTTCGCCATCCGTCCGTCGGTGTGGTGCCAGACGATCCCCTCACAGCCATCGACCGCGGCCAGGGCCAGCACGGTACTCCGGATGCCATCGAACGTCAGCTCCGGCACTGAGACGTGCTGCGCTGCGGCGTGCTCGACGAGCCGGTGAACGTCGACTTCCTCGGGATTTCCGTTCACCTTCGGGCCGATCAGCTCGAAGGTCCCGGCGGTCCGCTCGCTCGGGCCGGCCGCCTGCAGGGCCTCTGCGTGGAACTTCGCGAACGATGACTGATCTACGGGCTCCCAGCCGATGGTCTTACCGGTCTCGGTGTCGACGGAGAGGACGATGTAGTTCGGCGGTACCGCCTTGCGGGGCTTGACCTCGCGACGCGCCCACCACTTGCCCGTTTCGTCGAGCATCACGCAGGTGCCGTCGTACTTGCGGGTGGCCTTCCCTTCACCTGCGAGCACCCACTCGCAGCCGGGATTCACCTCAGGCAGGACATGCGTGGGGTTGTTGTCGAAGTCGCGGACGAACAGGGTCGGAATCTTCTGCATCCCGGGATCCTCTCGGCTGAGCGGCTTGCGTGCATCGGAATTTCGTTCACGCCGCCACCCGCCGCCCCGCTATCGACAGCTGCAGGACCTTGCTGTGCCCGTGCTGCTGGCCGCATCCGGTCCCAGCCGCGGCGCCGGCCAGCGCGCGGGCCGGAGCACTCACCCGCCTGGTACCGCAACCGGCGCTGCCACGGCTGACAGTGGTACCGCGGAGGCCTGGCGCATGTCATGGGCAGCGGCCGACACAGGAACGGCCTGCTCGTGGAATTGACCGACATCGATTGCTCCGACACCGGCCATGCCTGCCTCGGAGTGCCGGTTGCCGCCGTTGCACCCGTCCTGCGACAAGCTGCGACCTCGCCGCCACGACACCCACCCGGGAGCCGACCGTGCCTGAAGACCCGTGCACGGACACAGTGGCACTGCTCGAGGTTTGTTGTGGCAGGACATCCGGCGGCCGCCGTTGCACTTTTCGGTGC